>JAPLIW010000330.1 GCA_026388915.1 Deltaproteobacteria bacterium | reverse complement strand
CAGGGAATCTTACCTATCACCGCTTACCTTTTATCCTTGAGGTACTCATCCAGCCAGGACAGATTCAACTCGGCCAGCTTTCCCGCAGTCGGGACTCCATCCTTGGGGTCCCAGCCCATGGCCTCGTAATACAGGGTCAGCGCTTCCTGGAACTCCTGGCGGTCGATCCCTTTTCCCTGTAGGGGGCCGCTTTCCAAAGGTTCGAATAGGCGGTCCGGCAGGGTATCATCCTTGCGGCCAAAGCCCTCGCGCAGGTTGAACACGCGGGCCATGGTGACCGTCCGTTCTCCCGCCTTCAGCAGTTCCCAGAGGCTCGTCTCCCATCCGGTGATCGCGCTGACCACGTCAACCAGTTTGTTGAGAGGGAGGGCCCAAACCGGCCCGGCGACGAAGTTGCAGACCCCCAGGGAGTTGTAGAGGGACCAGACGAACTGGAGATAGGTGTAATTGCGAACCTTCTTAGGTCCGAGGTCCCGGGTCGGGACCGCCTCCAGCAGACCCAGCGGGGCAATCCGGCCCAGCATGGGACCGGGGGCGGCAAAAGGCGTGTCATGAGGAGCCTCAACGTGATCGGCTCCCGTGGGGGATAAGGCAAAACTCAAGCCCTGCCCGGTTTTCCCGCGCGGGTCATGCATGGGAAGTTCCTGCCCCTTGATGTGGAGGGCGTATTTTCCCGACCCCTTGCCGATCTTTTCCGCCGCGATTTTGACCCCTTCGGCCAGCAGATCGCCGAGACGGTTTTTCCGGAAGGCGATCCACTCGAGTCCCTTGATCATGGCGTCCGCATTCCCGAAGCGGAACTCGACCCCTTCCGTGTCCTCTTTGGTCAAAATCCCGTTTTCATAACACTCCATGGCAAACCCGATGGCCACGCCGGCGGATATGGTATCCAGGGTGTACCGGTTGCAGAGCTCATTTCCTTTGGCAATGGCCGCCAGATCATCGATGCACAGGAGAGACCCGAGGGAACCCAGGGTTTCATATTCCGGTCCCCCGTACAGGGGGGTGGTGGCATAGGGCCCCTCGGCTACCTCCACCGCCCGTTTGCAGCGGACCGCGCAGGCATAGCAGCCCTCCTCCGCCCGCAGAATGGTCTCGGTCATCTTCTCCCCGCTGATCTTCTCCGCCCCCTCGAAAACTCCGGCGTGGAAGTTCCGGGTGGGAAGGATTCCCTGCGTGTTCAACGCCATGACCAGGTTGGCGGTTCCCATTTTGCGGAGCACTTTGTTCGGCCCGTGGGTGTTGATCTGTTCGGTCAGGGACTTGGCCAGATCGAGAAATTTTTCCACGTCCTTGACCTCCGGTTTGTTGTTTCCCCGGACGGCAATGGCCTTCAGGTTTTTGGACCCCATGACCGCTCCCATGCCGGTCCGTCCGTTGGCGTGCTTCAACTCGTTCACCACGCAGGCAAAACGAACCAGCTTCTCTCCGGCCGGGCCGATGATGGCCACCCGGGCCCGCTTCTCTTTCACCTCCTCACGGATCTTTTCCTGGGCCGGTCCGCTCTCCAGGCCCCAGGCTTTTTCCGCCGACCGAAGTTCCACCTTTCCTTCATGGATCCAGAGGTAGGAGGGTTTGGCTGCTTTGCCGGTGATCACCAAGGCATCGAAACCGGCCGACTTCAACTCGGGGCCCCAGAATCCGCCCGCTTCCGCTTCTCCGAACCCCCCCGTGAGGGGCGACTTCGCGGCCACGGTGTAGCGGGTCATCCCGGCGATGGGGACCCCCGAAATCACGCTCGAGGCGAACACCAGGACATTATCCGGGCTGAAGGGATCAATCCCCGGCTTCAGGCCCTTGAGCAGATAGTAAGAAGCGATCCCCCCACCCCCCAGGTAGGTCCGGTAGAAAACCTCATCCGGCTCCTCGACCTTCATTTTCATATTGCTCAAATCCACCTGCAGAATTTTACCGTTGTACCCGTTGGGCATGGCCGGCTCCTTTTTCTCGAAAATCCCCCCTCAGGGCGTTCTCTTTTTATCCGTCGATCCGCGGATCATGAGTTTCGTTTCCAGGATGTATTGCTGGGGAGATTTGCTTTCTCCCCGTATATTTTCAATCAGGATTTTGGCGGCCAGTTGCCCCATTTCATAGGCCGGAACGGCCATGGTGGTGAGGGGCGGGTCGTAGTAGGCCGATATTTCCACATCATCAAAGCCGACCACGGAGAGATCCCGGGGAACCTGCATCCCTTTTTCCTTGGCGCAAACGATGGCCCCGATGGCCAGGATGTCGTTTCCGCAGAAGACCGCCGTGGGCGGGGAAGGAAGCTGGAGCACCCGGGCCATGGCTTCTTTCCCGTCGGCGAAGGTATATCCTTTTTCCAGAACGAGCTGGGGATCAAAGGCAATATGGTGGTCGGCCAGGCAATTCCGGTAGCCTTCCCACCGCATCCGGGCCCGCTCGAAGACGGAGAATTTCCCGGCGATCATCCCGATGCGGCGGTGCCCCAGGTCGATGAGGTATTCCACGATCCGGTAAGTGCTTTTGAAGTTGTCAAAAGCGACACAGTTGACAGCCTTGTCCTGGAGGGTCTGCCAGGTGATGACGAAGGGAAGTCGGGTCTTCTTCATCAGCGGGACGATGGGAGTATCGCGCCAGGGTCCGTTCAGGATCACCCCATCGGCCCTTTTTTCCTGCAGCAGGTGGATCAAATCCCTCTCGTTTTCTTCGCTGTAATCCGTATTCCCCAGGATGATGGCGTATCCGCGCTGCCGGGCGTAATCCTGAATCCCCTTAGTCACCGTGGCGAAAACCGGGTTGGTAATGGTGGGGATGATTACCCCCAGGATGGTCGTTTTCCGGGCCGAGAGTCCCCCCGCCAGCGCGTTGTACACGTAATGGGTGTCCTTCATGGCCTTGAGGACCCGATTTCGGGTGATGTCCCTGACCAGGGAAGGGCTGTTCAGGACCCGGGAGACGGTGGCCACGGATACGTTCGCTTTCCGGGCCACATCGTGGATGGTGGTTCGGTGATGGAAGTTCATCTTGAATACAGGCTCAACTCAGCGGGCTTCTTTCTCGCCGCCCCGAAAACCCGCTGAAATCCTTGGGCCTTTACATCCATTTTTATGAAACCGTTTA
>JAPLIW010000243.1 GCA_026388915.1 Deltaproteobacteria bacterium | reverse complement strand
TTTCTTTCCATGCTGGCCTTTCCGGCAACCCGGGGAACCCGCTCCCGGATCCCCTGGTATGACTGGGTTCTGGCCTTCCTGGCCTTCGCGCCGATCCTCTACATGCTCTGGGACTTCGAGGAGTTCGTCTACCGGGCCGCCGTCCCCGAGACATGGGACGTGGTCATGGGGCTGATCCTCATCGGCCTGGTCCTGGAAGCCATGAGGCGGACCACCGGCTGGATCCTTTCGGTCATCGTCCTGGGGTTTCTGGTCTACGCCTACCTGGGGGAATACCTCCCTGCTCCCTGGAACCACCGGGGATACGACATCGAACGCATCGTGGGCCACATGTACATGGCCCTGGAGGGGATCTTCGGCGTTCCCATCGACGTGGCCGCCACCTTTATTATTCTCTTCACCATCTACGGCGCTTTTTTGGATAAGTCCGGGGCGGGCCAGTTTTTCATCGATTTTTCCTTCGCGGCCATGGGGGGGAAACCCACCGGGGCCGGCCGGACCGCCATCCTGGCTTCCTTCCTCCTGGGGGGGCCGGCGGGCAGCGGTGTGGCCACCACGGTGACCATCGGATCGGTGGCCTGGCCCATGCTGCGCAAGGCCGGCTACGACGCGGAGTCCGCCGGAGGGTTCGTTTCCGCGGGAGGGCTGGGCGCGGTCCTCTCTCCGCCGGTCATGGGGGCGGCGGCATTTCTCATCTGTGAAATCCTGAAGATCTCCTACCTGGAAGTCATGGCTATGGCCTGCATGCCCACGATTCTTTACTACTGGTCCATCTTGCTCATGGTAGAGTTCGACGCCAAGAGGTTCGGGGTGAAGCAGGTGACCGTGGAGAGAAAAGGGAGCCTGAAGGAACTCACCTTCCGCTACGGGTACCACTTCATTTCTCTGATTACGATCGTTCTCTTCATGCTCCTGGGCTTCACCGCCATCCTGGCGGTCTTCTGGTCGGTGGTCATCGTCTTCGCCCTGAGCTTCATCCGGCCGGAGAGCGCCCTGGGCCCGGCCAGGCTGATCGAGGCCCTCCGCAAAGGGACCATGGATGTGCTCTCGGTGGCCGCCACCTGCGCCGGAGCGGGAATCATCGTCGGCATTGTTACCTTGACCGGTTTGGGACTCCAGTTTTCCAGCATTGTCATCGATCTGGCCGGGGGGAATCTTTTCGTCACGATTTTATTCACCGCCTTTGCCCTGTGGGTCATCGGCCTGGCCGTCCCGGTCACGGGCACCTACATCATTGCCGTTGTTATCACCGCTCCGGCCATGATCAAACTGGGGGTCCCCGAGTATGCCGCCCACATGTTCATCTTCTATTACGCGGTCCTGGCCGAGGTGACTCCTCCGACCGCCCTTTCGGCTTTCGCGGCCGCGGCCATCACCGGGGGGAACCCTTACAAGACCACCATGATGTCGTGGAAGTATACTCTGCCCGCGTTCGTGGTCCCGTTCATGTTTACCATCCATCCCGACGGAGTAGGCCTGCTGTTGAAAGGGTCCTTAACCAACATCATTCTGACCAACCTGACCGCCCTGATCGGAGTGGGCGCTCTGGCTGCCGGTATGAGCGGCTGGCTGGTCCGCAAGACGAACTGGGTCGAACGTCCGATCCTCCTCGCCGCCGGCCTCATTCTCATCTATCCCAGTCCGGCGGCGGATATTCTGGGCATCGGCCTGGTGGCCGCCGTCGCCCTCTGGCAGTGGCGCACGAAGAAGCAGGATTTGGAAGCCAAGCCTCAGGGGCTTTGAGCCGATGATCCCCGGAGGAAAAGAATTAGGGTTCCAAGGGTCGTTTTCTTCCCTTTCCTTAAGGCCTTCCCGCCAGGATAAAAACTTCGAAGGGCCATGAGAAACCCAGGGGAGGAAGCCCGGCCGAGAGGGTGCCATTTTGAGTGCAGCGAAGCGCGACCCGGAATCCAGGATTTTCAAACAATTCTGGATTCCGGCTCCCGGCTTAAAACCTGCCGGGACAAGTTTCGCCGGAATGACGGAGGAAATGGCTTTTGCAAGAAGCTCAAAGGGCTTCATAAATGGTTGCTGGCGTGGCTTGCCGTCCTGGCGATATTTTTTCCAAAGGATGGCTTGGCGGAGCCCCTCGATCACTGGCAACTGAGAGCCCCTTTGCCCCAGGGCCATTCCCTCGGAATCTCTTATGGGAATGGAATATTCGTGGCCGTGGGGGAATCCGGCAGCCTTTATACTTCTTCCGAAGGGGCCGCCTGGAAAGAGCGGAGTTCTGGGGCCAACCAATCCCTCCATGACGCGGTCTATGGCGGCGGCACCTTCGTTGCCGTGGGGACAAGCGGGACGATCCTCACGTCTCCGGACGGGATAACTTGGACATTGCGCAGCTCCGGGACCGGCCATGACCTCAACGGGGTCGGCTATGGGCATGGGATTTTTGTGGCCGTCGGGGATCACGGCGCAATCCTGACCTCCCCCGATGGCGTCTCTTGGGCAGCGAGGGATTCCGGGACCCATCAATGGCTGAAAAAAGTTGCCTACGGCGGCGGCACCTTCGTCGCCGCGGGGGGCAACGGGACCCTCCTTACTTCTCCCGATGGGGCGGCGTGGACCTTGGGGAATTCCGGGACCCGCGGTCATCTGGAAGGAATTGCTTACGGGAAGAAAACCTTTGTGGCGGTGGGCGATACCATCCTTACTTCTCCCGACGGGATCGGATGGACCGAGAGAACCGCGGGAACGAGCCATCGCCTCTTCGGGGTCGCCTATGGGAGCGGGGTCTTCGCGGCGGTGGCGGACAACGGCGCCATCCTGACTTCTTCCGACGGCTCCGAGTGGACTCCAAGGGATTCGGGGACTCATCTTACCCTTTACGGCATCGCCCACGGGAGGAAGATTTTTCTTGCCGCGGGAGAAAAGGGTATCCTCCTTCAATCCGAATCCCTTCCTTCCCCCCAGATCTCCGTTTCTTCCACCTCCCTTGATTTTGGGTCGGTCGACGTGGGGGACTCGTCCTTCACGAACCTGACCGTCACCAATTCCGGGTCGGCCGACCTGATTATCGGGCAGCTTACCCTTAGCGGTGCCGACATGCTGGATTTCAACACCCGAAACGACAACTGCACCCGCGCAACCGTTGCGCCCTCCCAGAATTGCACCATCCAAATCGTATTTTCCCCCCGCTCCACCGGGTCCAAAAGCGCGACCCTCTCCATCTCCTCCAACGACCCGGATACTCCGACCCAGACCGTTTCCCTGAGCGGCAGCGGCACCGGCGACGCTGTCATTATTGCTTCCGGTTCCACGGGGAGCGTCTGCTTCTTCTCTTCCTCGACGAAAGGAACGGGAGTCGAAGATTATTTGGACGTTCTTCGGAAATTCCGGGATGTCATCTTGTTAAGGAGTCATCTGGGGGAAACCCTGGTTGATTTCTATTATCAACATTCCCCCGCCCTGGCCCGGGTGTTGGCCCGACACGAGTGGTTGAGGAAGGCCGTGGCATTTAGCTTGGTGCCCCCCCTGGCGGCCATCGCCTATGTCACCCTCTATACTTCCCCCGCGGAAAAAGCGATCCTATTCTTTTTGATGGCCGGAGGGGTGGCCGCCGGATGCCGCCTGATTCGAAGATTAGGAAAGAATCGGATAAGCCGCTGCTCGGCTGCAAGCACGTTAGGCCTCACATATAAAGCATCATGTAACGCGTAATCACGCTTGGCGTTATTCACGCAACATGTTACTATAAGCCAAGATGATCAGGTCTTTCAAGTGTGAAGACACCGAAGCGCTCTCAAAAGGCCGCCCCGTCAGGCGGTTCGTAAACATGGCTAAGGTGGCACGGCGCAAGCTTAGACAGCTCGAAATCGCCGCCCGACTTAATGATCTGAGAGTACCACCCGGCAATCATCTTGAAGCGCTCAAGGGCGAGCGTGCGGGTCAATACAGCATTCGTATCAACGACCAGTGGCGGGTTTGCTTTCGTTGGACGGATGCGGGGGTGGAAGATGTGGAAATCGTTGATTACCACTGAGGTGAAACCGTTATGAACAAGCTCGATCCCATTACTCCCGGTGAAATCCTCTTGGAAGAGTTTTTGAAGCCTATGGGCATTAGCCAATACCGTTTGGCCAAGGAAATTGGCGTCCCCGCTCAGCGAATTAGTGAAATTGTTGCTGGCAAGCGTGCGATCACGGCTGATACCGATTTGCGTTTGTGCCGTTTCTTTGGTTTATCCAACGGCTATTGGTTGCGCGCTCAGGCCGCCTACGACACAGAGGTTGCAGAGCGCACGATTGCTCCGGCGCTAAAGAAGATCAAGCCTTGGTCCGCTTATGAGTCCAAACGGGGCATTCCAGCCAACGCCGCTGCGCGGCACGGCTGAGCTTTGGCGTTCCTTCCGACGCCACTTTACAGCATCGCTCCTTATCTTTTCCAGAGTCGGACCCCTTCCCTGACCACCTGCGGCCAGAGATTTCAATTTAGCGGAGAGAGACCTGTCGTAGCTTTGGCGGGGAATGGAAACCAGTCTGGAAAAGCGGCTTGAAATCCACCGCTGATCCGAACTCGCTAAATCAGCGATTCGCCCCGGCTTTCATCTGTGGACAGCTATGAGCTGATCTGCGAAAGCCAGCATCTGACCTCACAGACACTGCTAGGCGAAGTGAAGGCTCCTTCCTGAAATCCTTGAGTGACAGATTTTGACAGGTATTGAAGATTTTAAATAGAAATCATCGAATTTGGCAGGAGGAAGAGGAGCAGTCGGGGGAGTCCAATTTCCTCTTGATTATTCACCCGCACAGGAGTATTTTTCAACTGTTGCTTCTCTCCATCGCCAGGTAAACTTAACAACTTAACCCTCTTCCCTTCTGGAGGGAAGTATGAGAAGGAGTTTCCGGAAGGTGTCCACAAGAAAGGTTCCAGAGGGAATTTTTTGCCCCTTTGGGTTTTTTTTATTTTCATCATTCACAGAAAGGAAAGGCGGGTGATGAAATGAAGAAGATAGTCTGTTTTGGATGGTTGATTGTGTTTCTTCCTGCCATGGTCTTTGCGCAAGAAAAGATTGAGGCACCAGTTTGGAATATTGGAGACAAATGGAATTTTACTGGCAATGGAAGTATCGAAGTCGTCAAAGCGGACCAGAATGGCTATATTCTCAAATTTTCAGAAGGGAAATATGTATTCGAAAGCCAGGGCTGTAACACAATATTATTCGAAAAAGCCACCCTGAACAGGATTAATGCTGTAGAGGGAGACAAACTCAAGAAATATACAATGGGATTAAGGAAGATTTTAGATTTTCCTCTTGGGATTGGAAAACAGTGGAAGTACGCATATTCATCAAAAGAAATGGGCGAAAAGTCTCTGGTATCTCACGATTTTTCTGAA
>JAPLIW010000388.1 GCA_026388915.1 Deltaproteobacteria bacterium | reverse complement strand
TTTACGAGATCATCAATATTCCAAAGGGGGAAAAAGTCCGCATGGGGGATTTCGAGTTTTACGGATGGGGGTTTTGAGCCCAGGATATTTTTTCGGATTTCGTGCTTCGAATCTCGAATTTTTTCGGCGATGGGAAAAAGGAAATCAGATTTTCTCTATCGGGTGCGGATGAAAAGGTGAAATAGTCATGCAGGGTCTCAAGAGCGAAAATCGCCCCATGGCGGACATCAATGTAACTCCCCTGGTGGACGTGATCCTGGTCCTCCTGATCATCTTCATGGTGACGGCGCCGATGATGCAGCAGGGAGTGGACGTGGAGCTGCCCCAGACCACGTCTCAGGCCATGGAGGGCCAGGAGGAGCGCCTGGTGGTTACGATCAACGCCAAACGCGAGGTCTTTCTCAATCAGGAAAAAGTGGACCCCGCCCTCCTGCGCCGCCATCTGGAACGATCCACCGCGGCCCGCCTGAACCGGGAGGTTTTCCTGCGGGCGGACCGGAGCGTTCCTTACGGTTTCGTGGTGCGGATCATGGCCGAGATCAAGAACGCGGGGATCGAAAAACTGGGCATGGTCACCGAGCCCCTGGAAGCGAGGAAATGAAAACTTCCCCCGGCGTCCAGATCCTGGGCCCTATGCCTCATGACCCGAGGATGGGGGGAATGTTTCTTCTCTCCCTGTTTCTCCATCTGGCGGCCGTCTCCGCGGTGTTCTTCATTCCCAACCTGGCTTCCCAGCGGACCTATTATTCCCCCGTCTATTCCGTGCGCCTGGTGAACGTGCAGCCCGCCGCTCCCGCGGCCGCGGTAAGGGGGGAACCCAAAAAAGAAGACCTGCCCTCGGTTTCCGCCCCGCCGGCGGAGAAGACGAAGCCCAAAGAGAAGGAGAAACCCATCTCCCTGGCCGCCAAGCCGAAGGATGATGTTCCGAAGGTGGACGACGCCATCGATCGAATCCGCAAGCGCCGGGAAGAAAAGAAAGTAGATACGGCCATCGACCGCATCCGGCAGCGCCAGGAAGAGAAGCGCATCGATACGGCCATCGACCGCATCCGCGGGGAGCGGGAGGCGAAACAGATCGATTCGGCCATCGAACGGATTCGAAAAGGGGTGACCATCGGGAGCACCGGGGCCATCGAGACGGGCGAGGCCGGAACGGGCGGGGCCTCTACGGGATTCATGTCCATCAAGCACAAGATGTATTACAACCTGATCTGGCAGCGGATCCGCAGCGCCTGGGTGCTTCCGGAGGGGGCCCTGGGGGGGAAAAAAGACCTGGAGACCATCATCGCCATCCGGATCGCCAAGGACGGGCGGATCGAAGATATCCAGTTCGAGAAGAAATCCGGTCATCCCCAGCTGGACGAGTCGGCCCTGCGGGCCATCAAGAAAGCCAACCCCCTTCCCCCCCTGCCTCCCGGGTTTGAAGGGGATAAATTCGATGTGGGAGTCCGGTTTACTCCCTCGGACATTTGAGGCGAATGCATGAAAAAACAGGTACTCTTTTTGCCGGCCCTTCTCCTCCTCACCCTTTTCCTGGCCCACCATCTTTCGGCCAAGGTCTACATCGATATCCGGTCGCCTTCTTTCCGGAAGTTCCCCATCGCCATCTCCACCTTTCAGTCTTCGGCCCCGACCCAACGGGACATGCAGCTGGGAGAGCGGGCCTCGGAGATTTTGAAGAACGACCTGGATATCTCCGGGTTCTTCTCCCTGATCACCCCGTCGGGATCGGTCGAAAAGGAGACCCGCCCCGCGGGGAGCGACCCCTCGTCCAGGCCGGGGGAGGATCGTCCGGCAACGGGCGGGGAGTCCCTGGACTTCCAGCCCTGGGCCAACCTGGGCGCGGAAGCCCTGGCGGGGGGGGTCCTCTCCTTCCGGGACGGATCGCTCACCATGGAAGCCCGCCTCCATGATGTGGTGAAGAAAGAGCTGATCGTGGGCAAGCGTTACATCGGGGAGATCACCGACCTATCGCGCATGGTCCACCGCTTTGCCGATGAGATCATCTTCGCCCTCACCGGGGAGCAGGGATTTTTCCAAACCAAGATCATCTTTGTCTCCCAGGTGGGAGGATTCAAAGAGCTCTACCAGATGGATTTCGACGGGAGAAACGTGTTTCAAGTCACCAACCATAAATCCATCTGCCTGTCTCCGCGGGTGTCTCCGGACGGGACCCAGGTGGCCTTTACCTCCTACAAATTCGGTAACCCGGACCTGTTTCTCCGGAACCTGCGGACCGTGGAAGAAAAAAGGATTGCCAGCTACCCCGGCCTGAACATCTCCCCGGCCTGGTCCCCCGACGGAAAACGGATCGCCCTGACCCTGAGCAAAGACGGGAATTCGGAAATCTACACCATGAACCCCGACGGCACCGGGTTGACCCGGGTGACGAACCATCCGGCCATTGACGTTTCCCCCACCTGGTCTCCCGACGGGCAGAGGATCGCTTTTGTCTCCAGCCGGGGGGGGAATCCGCAGATCTATGTCATGCAGGCCAGCGGCCAGAACGTCCAGCGTCTGACCTTCGAGGGAAATTACAACACCCACCCCTCCTGGTCTCCCCGGGGGGAACGGATCGCCTTCGACGCCACCATGGGGGGAGGCCGCAACATCTGCCTCATGAATTCCGACGGGTCCGATTTGAGGATTTTGACCGCCAACATGGGGCAGTGTGAAATGCCCTCCTGGTCGCCCGACGGACGGCACCTGATCTTCAGCTCCACCCGAGACGGGGACCCCCGGATATTTCTGATGAATGCCGAAGGAACCCGAATAAAAAGGTTGACATTTCAAAGGGGAAGTGATACATATCCTTACTGGATTCCCCGGATGCGTGAAAGCAGCAGGT
>JAPLIW010000479.1 GCA_026388915.1 Deltaproteobacteria bacterium | reverse complement strand
AGTTCCGTTTCCTTCAGGAGAGAAAGGTTAAGGTTGAGGTTAAGGTTAAGGTTAAGGTCAAGGTTGAGGTTAAGGCTAAGGTTAAGGCTAAGGAAAGAATATCTCCCCCTTAACCTTGACCTCAACCTGCATTATCGTTTTCCCAGTTCCTCCATGATCTTCCCGATGATCAAATCCGGCGAATGCAGGGCCCCGAGGAAGGGGATGGGGATGAACTGCTTCGCCCGGTCCCGCAGGCTCTCCCTCAGGGGATGGATCATGTATCCCAGGTTCATTTCCGGGAAGAAGACATTTTCGAGCTTTCCGATCATGGATCGGATCTTGCCATCGGGAAATGGCCAGAGAGTCTTCAGACGGAGAAAACCCAGATCCTTCTTTCCTTTATCCCTGAGTTCCTCTACGGCCTCGAAGGCCGAGCGGGTCACAGTCCCGTAGGCCACTACGAGATTCTTGCAGCCTTCCAGGTAGAGCCCTTCCACTTGGGCAATTTCGTCGGCATGATCCTCGATCTTCTGGTAAATCCGGCTCACGCAGGCCATGTGCATCTCCGGGCTGTACCTGGTCACGTTTCCGTCAGGGTGATGGACCAGCCCGACCACATTGACCCGGTATCCGTCCCCCCAGGCGGGCATAGGCGGAACTTTTCCCTCATAGGGTTCATAAGGGAGATACTTCTCCAGGGGGATCCCCAGATCCTGGGGTTTAATCCGATTTATTATTTTGATCCTATCCCGGGCCGGGACCGTCAATTTTTCCCGCATGTGGGCCAAGGTTTCATCGGCCAGAAGAATTACGGGCACCCGCCATTCCTCGGCGTAGTTGAAGGCCTGAATCGTGAAATCGAACATCTCCTGAACAGAGGAGGGCGCCAGGGCGATGATGGACCCTCCGCCGTGGTGACCCCAGCGGGCCTGCATCACGTCCTCCTGGGAGGAGGTGATGTATCCCTGGCCCGGGCCCGGCCGCTGGACATTAACGATAAGAAAGGGGGTCTCGGACATGATCGCGAAGGAGACCGCTTCCATCATCAGGGAAAACCCCGGGCCGGAAGTGGCGGTCATACCCTTCACCCCGGCCCAGGAAGCTCCGATGAGAGAACAGGCGGAAGAGATTTCATCCTCCATCTGGATGAACCGTCCTCCCACCTGGGGCATCCTCTGGGCGGCTTTTTCCATGATCTCCGATGCCGGAGTGATGGGATAGCCGGCATAATATCGGCAACCGGCGATGACGGCCCCTTCCACGCAGGCGTCGCTACCGAACAGGTAGTAATCCCCCGGGGGAAGAGGTCCGCGAAGAGCCTTTTGGGCCTCTTCCGACAATAGAGGTTCAAAGGCAGTTTCATCAACCTCGGACATATTCATTTCCTTTCTTGAAAGCCTCCAGGTTCTGACCCAGAGTCCTGGGCGGGACCGAGTCCTTGATCGCTTTCTCAAAAGCTTCCCGGGAAATGACTCCGGTCAAAGAAGCGAGCGCCCCCAGGGCGACCATGTTCTGGAATTTTTTGTTTCCCACCTCCAGGGCGATTTCCGCTGTCGGCACCTTCACAACCTTGACGTCCGTCCTGGGAACTTCCTTTATCACCGTCAGCGGGTCGATGATCAAGAGACCCCCGGCCTTCAGGTCCTTCAAATATATATCGAGCGCGGGCTGGGACAGGGCCACCAGTACATCCGCCATTCGAACTTTGGGGTAATGGATCTCTCCATCCGACAGCACCACTTCCGACTTGCAGGCTCCCCCGCGGGATTCCGGCCCGTAGGACTGGGTCTGGACCGCGTTCTTTTTATCATACAGGGCGGCGGCTAGGCCGACGATCTTCCCGACCGTCACCACTCCCTGACCGCCGAACCCGGCAATCCGGATTTCGTATCGTTTCATTTTTTTATTTTCTCCGATAAGGAATTGTTTCGCAGTTTGTGAAGGCAGAAGAAATTTATCCCTTGATGAGCGACCTGGCTCGCTCATCCGCCTCCATCATCGCCTGGTAAAGCTTTTTCTCATCCACCGGGAAGGGCATGTTGTGCACCGAGCTTCCCTTGATGCAGGTTCGTTTGAGCCCCTCCCAGAAAAGCGGGTCTTCCACATTGGTGAGTCCGAGACTCTTCAAGGTTATGGGCAGTCCGAGCTGAGAAAAAAAGGGGAGGATTACCTTCAACTCCTTTTCGTTTTTCTCCAGACAGAGCTGGACGATGATCCCGAAGGACACCATTTCGCCGTGGAGGTTCTGATGGACCTGGGGGAGGACAGTCAGCCCATATAGGAGGGCATGGGGCACGGCCACGCGGAACTTAGATCCTCCCAGGCCCCCAATGACTCCGGTCAAAAGAATATTGGTTTCCACCACCTTTTCGACGGCATAGGAATTCTTCTTGGCCTCTACCTTCCCCTTGGCTTCAAGCCCCACGGATAAAATGGTTTCTTTGGTCTGGGTGGAGAGGCTTAGCGCGGATCGGGTCGCCGAATCCGGTTCCTTCATCTGGTCATAGCAGGGCTTCCCCTCGTACCACTTGGCCAGGGCATCGCCCATGCCGGAGGCAAGCAAACGGATGGGAGCCTGAGAGAGGATCGTGGAATCCACCAGTACCAGGTCCGCGCCTTTCCCGTTCACTGTGGCCTGGCGGATCCCCTTTTCATAAACGACGGCCACCGCGGAGGCCGCCGAACAAGTAGCCGCGCTGGTCGGAAGGGTGATGAGGGGAAGCTTCAGCTGTTCGGCAACCATGCGGGAGGTGTCGAGCGCCTTCCCTCCGCCGGTTCCCACGATGAAGTCCAGATTCTCTTTGCGGACAATATCCACCAGGCGGGCAATTTCAGGCAGGCTGCACTCTTCGCCGAAAAGGACGAAGGAAGGAGAAAGTCCCGCTGACTTGAGGCGTTCCTCCAGGATGGGCCGGATGATGGAAAAAACCAGTTCGTCTCCCAGAACCATGGGGCGCCAGCCGAAGGGTTTCAGGTAGTTTCCGGCCTCGGCCAACAATCCTTCTCTCTGTATGTATTGTTTGGGGCCAAGAAAGATATCGATCATTTTTCCTCATCCCCCGATAAATTCAAATGGATTCCAAAGCATTGGAGGTCATCAGTTTATAACGAGCAACCCGAAACCCGAAACTCGAAACCCGA
>JAPLIW010000230.1 GCA_026388915.1 Deltaproteobacteria bacterium | reverse complement strand
AGATGGAGCCCTTTCTGGTTACCCTGGAGCCGGCCACGGTGAAGAGTGAGAAACTCTCCACCCATGACGGGGAGGAATTCATCTTCGTCCTCGAAGGGGAGATGGAAGTCATCCTGGGAGGCCACAAAGACGTCCTCCTCCCCGGAGACAGCATCTACTACGACTCCACCATCCCCCACAAGGTCCAGTGCCACCGCGACATCCTTACGAGGATCCTGGCGGTGATCTGGACGCCGCAATAAAAACAAGTTTCGAGTTCCGAGTTTCGGGTTTCGGGTTCAAAACCCATATCTAATAAAATCGGAATCCTTAACGCGAAACTCGAAACCCGAAATCCGAAACTGGTTTTTATGACCCTCCAAGACCAAATCCTGAAGTCCGCGAAACCGATCCTGGCCCCCAACCAAAAGGCCCTGTCCACCCTCTCCCTTCAGGATCGGGACTCCCTAGCTTCGTCTTTCGGTCTCTCCAGGCGGGCCGTGGAAATCGCCGCCCTGGACCTGGAAGTCTGGCCCCGGCGTTACCTGCGGAACGCGGGATCCCTGGGGGTCGCCGGGCAGAAAAGCCTCCTCCAGGCAAAAGCACTGCTCATCGGCGCGGGCGGGTTGGGGGGGACCATCGCCCTGCTCCTGGCGCGCATGGGCCTGGGGAGCCTGGTCATTGCCGACGGCGACTCCTTCAGCGAGTCCAACCTCAACCGTCAGGCTCTCTCCCTGGAGTCCAACTTGGGTTCGAAAAAGGTCCGGGTCGCTCAGGCGGAGATGGCCAAGATTAATGCCGCCACCGAAGTGGAGGTGTTCGAAGGGTTCGTGGCCGAAAAGGAACTCTCCACCCTCATCAGGGGAGTTCAGGCGGCCATCGACGCCCTGGACAACATGCCCTCCCGCTTCCGGCTGGAAAAAGCCTGCCGGGACGCCGGGGTCCCGCTGGTGCACGGAGCCGTCGCCGGCTTTACCGGGCAGGTTACGACCATCTACCCGGAAGACATCGGATTCCGCGCCTTCTACGGGGATCCCCGGGATACCCCCGAAAAAGGGGTTGAAGTGGAGCTGGGAAACCTGCCCGGGATCGTCTCCACCATCGCCTCCCTCCAGGTCCAGGAAGCCATCAAGGTCCTCACCGGCCTGGGTCGCCCATTGCGCAACCGTCTCCTCTTTATCGATTCCCTGAACGGCGTCTTCGAAACGATCGCTCTGAAATAATCCAAATTCCGGGATCGGCAATTTAAATCCCCCTTTCTTCCGTTCCCCTTTTTCCCCTGCGAACCGGCAGGGAATTTACCCCGGGAACTTTTTCGCCCCTTTGGGCTACTAATCGACATGAAAGGTTGAGGTCGGTTTTCGCTTTATTCATCGGCCCATCCTTCCGATATGAATAGAAAGGATAATGATCTCCATGAATTTGACAGCTCCCCCGCCTGGAAGCGAAGGAAACAGGTTCAAGCCCGGCAACGACCGATGGATTTCTTGCCTGTTTTTTCTCCTCCTCCTGTTTTTCTCCCCGCCTCGGTCCATTCAAGCCGCGGGAGATATTTCCTCAGGCGCCCATTGCCCCTCTCACCATCTTTCGGATTCCATCAGTGACCCTCGGCAATGGACTCTACGATGTCTCGACCTTGCCGCATCCCCGGAAACTCTGACCCAGTTCGAGTCGGATATTGATCACGACGGAATCCCGGAGCTGTTTGTGAGTTCAACAAAAATCCAGGGCAATGCGGGAAGCGATTATTTTATCTTTCAAAAAAAGGGGGAGACCTATTCTTATCTTGGCTCTCTCTTCCTCCATCCCCAGGCTTTCAGGGTTCTCCCCATGGAGACGGATCAAAAGCCCAGGATGACCCTCTATCGGCGGTCAGGGGCGGGGCAGGGAACGCTGGTAATGGTGAAATACACCGGCCATGAATTTGCCGTCGTCCAAAAAGAAACCATCGAACCCACGGGCAAAGACCGGGCCCGTTATGAGCAGATCTTCGGGCCCTCTCCGGCCTCTTTCCGCCCGGAGCTTTCCCCGGAAGAAGCCTTGAAGATCGCCGACGAGTACGTGCGGGAAAAGAAAGTTGACCTCTCCCGTCAGTACATTCATTTCATCCGCCTAGATTATGACCCCGGAGCCAAAAGGCCGGGCTTTTACTGGAGGATTCATTGGAGGGGGTCGGTCCCGAGGATGGGCGGTGAGTATGGCCTTAGAATTTACATGGACCGGACCGTCCTGCCGGAAATCGCCGGCCCATGACCGGTAGCCACCCGTTCCCCATTCAATCCACTAACCCTGGAGAGGAGAGAAGATGCTGCTGAAGAGTCTGATCGGAATGGTCCTGTTCACTCTAGTGTTTTCCTCCGGCGCCCTGGCCGAAAAAAAGGAGCCGGCCGTCGAACCGGCCGAAGGGATTGAATCGGCTGACAAGGAGCTCTCCCTGGACGAAGGATTATTCGCTGTGGAGATCATCCGGGAATGCCTGCAGAGCTTCCGGAAGCTGACCGAAGAGGCCCAGGGAAAGATATCCAAGGCGAAGATGAAAGAAATCGGCAACACCGAATGGGACATGCAGGTCCTGGGGTTTCACAACAACCCCAGCATCCTGGAAGGGACCCTGAAGAAACAGGCCTTCTTGATCAAACAACTCCAATTTGAGCTGATCAAACGGCAGGTAAAGGAAGGCTCGGCCAAAGAGAAGGACCTGCAGGAAGCACGGAAAGCGCTGGAGGCTTCCCAGAAGGCCTTCCAGCAATTCAAGAAAAATTTTCACCGCAAGGATTAATCCCATGAAGGGTTTCGCCTCCGGAAGCAAGGCTCCATCGATCCTCCGTATAATCGCCTTTCTATCAACCCTGGCCCTCGGGGGAATCTTCCAGCTCGGGGCAGAGGCCTTCGCCTGCAGCTGCAACTGGGGAGGCCCTTTTCAAAAGGTGGCCCCTAAAGCCGAGCTGGTCATCCGCGGAAAGGTTCTGAATTACCACGGGCTTGACCGAGGGGTTCCCCTGGCCATGGACGTGGAAATTCTCGAGGTCCTCAAGGGGCAGGCCGGGAATCGCCGGGTTCGTGTCTGGGGAGACAACGGGTGGCTGTGCCGCCCTTATGTCTCCCAGTTTTCTGCGGGCACCGAATGGATCCTGGCCCTGAACGGCCCCGGAAGCAAGCCGGGACAAAACCCCGGCGACTACGCCCTTTCCATCTGCGGGCAGTTCTGGCTTCAAGTGGTGGAGGGAAACGCCTTCGGGAATTTTGACGACGACCGGGATTGGAAATCCGGGCAAAAACGATCCTTGGATGAGGTGCGGAGGGTGTTTCAAGGTCAAGACCCTTCCCGGTACAGTCTGAAGTTCACGGGAGAGCTGTCCGCAGGGAACGCCTTCGAAAAACCCTTCGGGTCCGGATTCAGCTTCCGCCTGGAGCCCAACCCCCACGGATGGACGATCGTGATCCGTGACCCGAGGGCCACGGAAGACATCTCCCGTCTGACGCCTCCCTTTCACTTCATTCCCCATCCGCGGGATATTGAAGGCTGGCATTTTCGCAACCAA
>JAPLIW010000026.1 GCA_026388915.1 Deltaproteobacteria bacterium | reverse complement strand
CCTGGATGTGGGGGGAGAATCCACCCGGCCCGGGTCCCGACCGGTGCCCGAGGAGGAAGAGCTCCGGCGGGTGATACCGGTCATCGAAGCGCTCCGCCCGAAAATCTCCATCCCCATTTCCATCGATACCCGGAAGGCGGCTGTCGCCGAAAGGGCCCTGCAGTCGGGCGCCGAGATGGTGAACGACATCAGCGCCCTGCGGTTCGATGAAGGAATGGCCGAAGTGGTCTCGCGCCGGAAGGTCCCCGTGGTCCTCATGCACATGCGGGGCCGGCCGGAAACCATGCAGGCGGATACCCATTATGACGACCTGATCGGAGAGATCCGGGAATTTTTCCGCGAACGCATCGATTACGCCGTCTCCCGGGGAATCTCCCGGGACCGAATCATCCTGGACCCGGGAATCGGCTTCGGAAAATCCGCGGAGGAGAAGCACAACCTCATTCTGCTGAAAGAGTTACGGAGCTTCCTGACCTTGAACCAGCCCCTGATGATCGGGACTTCGCGCAAGGCGTTCCTCGGGCGAATCCTCGACCTTCCCCCGGAAGAACGGGAGGAAGGGACCCTGGCCACGATCGCCGTGGCGGTCCAGAACGGGGCCAACATCGTGCGCGTGCACGAGGTCCGGCGGGCGCGGCGGGCCGCGCAGGTGGCCGACGCCATCCTGCGGAGCACGGGAGAAAAAGAATCAGAATCCTGATGGAACGAAAACGATGAGCAAGCTTTTCGGAACGAAAGAACACGGCAGAATAAAAGAAGCGATCCGCTATCAACGGTGAGCTTTCAGCAAAAAAACAGCTTGTAGGGGCGGGTTTGAAACCCGCCCCTACATCTGACCGCTGTTTTCGGGAGGTTCTTATGCCCAGACTCTCAGTGAACGTGGATCATGTGGCCACGGTGCGGCAGGCGCGGGGGGGGAAGAACCCCGACCCGGTGACCGCCGCCCTCCTGGCCGAACTCGCCGGAGCCGACGGCATCATCGTCCACCTGCGGGAGGACCGGCGCCATATTCAGGACCGGGACGTGGAGATCCTGCGCCGGGTAGTCAAGACGAAGCTCAACCTGGAGATGGCCAATACCGAGGAGATCGTGCGGATTGCGCTGCGGGTCAAACCCGATATGGTGTGCATGGTTCCCGAGCGAAGGCAGGAATTGACCACCGAAGGGGGGCTGAATGTGACGGCCCAGCAGAAAGCGCTGAAGCAGAATATCGCCCGGATGAAAAAGGCGGGAATCCGGGTGAGTCTCTTTATCGATGCCGATCCGGCGCAGGTGAAGGCCAGCAGGGCGGTGGGCGCGGATTTCGTGGAGATTCACACGGGGAAATACAGCGACGCGCCCGATGAAGAATCGCAGAAAAAGGAATTTCAGCGCATAGCCCGGGCCATTGCCCAGGCCCATAAATTGGGACTCCGGGTGAACATCGGCCACGGCCTGGATTATCAGAACGTCGCACCCTTCACCTCGGTCCCCCAGATCGAAGATTACAGCATCGGCCACAGCATCATCGCCCGGGCGGTTCTGGTCGGCCTGGACCGGGCAGTGCGGGAAATGAAGGAATTGATTCAGCCGAGGAAGGAAAAATAAAGAGGAGAGTATGGGGTTTAGGAAGCAGGATTCAGGTTTAAGGAACCAGGATTCAGGAATCAGGATCCGGGTTCCGAGAGCCAGAACCCAGGACAGCTTGGAATTTTATGATTTTGTCCTGAATCCTGTATCCTGAATCCTGTGTTCTTATGATCTACGGCATCGGATTGGACATGGTCAAAGTGAGTCGGATCAAAGAGGCCCTGAAGCGTTGGGGAGAAAGGTTTCAAAATAAGGTCTTTACCCCGGGAGAAATTCGC
>JAPLIW010000498.1 GCA_026388915.1 Deltaproteobacteria bacterium | reverse complement strand
GTGACACCATCTCCAAAATATTTTTCACATTTTTTGCCTCATACAGTCATTGCAATTTCTTAACCGGACAACGCTGATTCTTTTCGAAAACCTTTACAAATCTCCGCCACTCATGCTAGGAAAGCACTGAGGGTTATGACCGGCAGAATGATGGCCCAGGAAAATCCCTTTGAGAGTTGAATGAAAATACGCCATCTGCTCTTCCTGCTCCTGTTTCTTCTCCCCGTGCCAGCCTTGGCCCAGACTCACGGATTATCCCTCGGTTATGGTTTTGGGGTCCTCAACCCGCACCAGGAATTCGGCAAAGTCCAGGACGACCGGAGCTATAACTTCCTGTATTTCAGCTATCTCCATGAGAAGCCTCTATTTGAGAAAGCCTTCCTCGTTATCGAGCCTTTTCTATCCTATGTTCACAAGCCGGAAGATGGATTGGACCTGGGGTTCAATCTGCTGTTCCGCTACTATCTGAAGGTCGGCGACCAATCCCGCTTATTCGGAAATCTGGGGATCGGGGCCGCCTATACTTCCGTGGACTTCAAGGAGCAGGGGACTCATTTCCTTTTTTCTCCCCAGGTCGGTATCGGCTTCCGCTGGGGGAGGTATTCCCTCGAAACCCGGCTGCGTCACTACTCCAACGCCGATACAGCCGAGCCGAACCGGGACGTAAACGCCCTTCTCCTTCTTCTGGGGATCTTTTTCTAGCCCGCCTCCTGCAATTTTTTCTCCCTGCTCCCCGCTCCATGCTCCAGGCTCTATGCGCCCTTTTCTTTCACAAGGAGGATGAAAAGGGAACCTTCTGCTTGGCCAGTATCCTTTCTGCGGCCAACACTCCCCGGTACTGCGCTTCCTCGAAGATGGAAAAGCCGCTTAAATCGGAATGGGCAAAATAGATATTGCCCTGGGGCCGGGCTGCCCGTTTCCGCCCTTCTCCCCACACGAATCCGACCCTCGGCTGGACCATGGCATGGCCCCAACGAAAGATGTCCAGGCGGGTAATCAACTCCCGGATTTCAGGATGGGGTTTGGCGAGGTCATGGAGGATGAAATCCACCCACTCGACCCAGGAGGTTCCCAGCAGTCGCGTTCTCTCCTGCACCGGCGGTGCCCCTACCATTGCATGATAGTAGGTCAGGACGGTTTTCGAAAGGTGGGTGGCGAGGCTCTGGTGAGTGGCGACCACATATCCCAGGGAAGGGCTGTCATAAATTACATTGTCCCAGGCCAGGTCCATACCGGATTTCGTACTCGGAAAAGCATTCAAGCTCAAATTCGCCACCATCCAGGGGCTGTACTGAAACTCTTTTAAAAAGGAGGAATCGGCCCCCCGGCTGTTTCCCTCGATCATATAGGGAGCGAAGATCCGGGGACAGCAGCAAATGACCTGCTTGGCTCGAATCCGGATGGAGGTGTTTTCCTTGGGGCTGTATACATCGACCAGCACTTCCTTCCCCGTATCGGTCAGGCGATAGACCAGAGAATGAGTCTTGACCTTAGCCTTGACCTTGGCCTCCAGCCTCTTTACGATCCAGCCGTTTCCCTCGGGCCAGGTCAGAACAGCGGATTCATCGGAATCCCCTCCCCCATCCCGGCTGCAGAAGTAATGGAGGCCCGCCCAGGCCGAGACTTTTCCATAATGGCACCCGTAGTCGTCGCGGCAGGCATAATTGGCATACCAATGGAGAGGGGCTGAATCCAGGCCCCGCTCAGCGAGAAACTCGCGCAATGAAATCCGATCGAGGGCCAGCAGGTCGGAATCCCGGGAGCTCATTTCCATGGGAATGGCAAAGGCTTTACGGCCGTCTTTTCCGCGCCATCTTTTGAAACCTAGGACGATCTCCTTAAACTTTTGAAACTGGTCGAGGTCCTTCCGGGTCGCTCCCAGGGCCGGCAGAAGTCCTTCCTGCCACTTGCCGTGAATGTAGAGCCGCTCCTGGGGGGAAAAACAGAGGAATTTTTCTTTATACACAGGGTAGCCTGACGCCGTGCGCCCTTCAATTACCCCCAAATCTTCAAAGAGTTCCTTGACCGCCCGGGATTCTTCGGTGGGAAGCGGCACATAATGAGCGCCCCAGGGATAGGGAGTAATGGAATTCTCCCCTGACCGGGAAACGCCGCCGACCCCGGGTTCGAGTTCCAGAATCTCAAAATCCTGGAATCCGGCTTTGCTCAACTTCCATCCGGCGGAAAGCCCGGATATTCCCCCCCCGACAATCACTACCGCGACCTTCCGCTCCTGGCCCGGTTTTGGGAACTCCCCCTTCAGGAGCCTGTGCCCCAGGTCGTAGGAAGGTCCGATGATCGCCCCGGCGAAAGGGAGTCCCTTTTGACCTTTTCCCCGGCTCCCCGGGATGAGAGATAGGGCAAACGCGGAAAGGAGCCCGGCCGATGAAAGAAGGAAACTCCGGCGGTTCACTACTCGGTCACCTTGTGCCATTCGGCCTCGTAGTATTGCACCAGCACCTGATTGTTCAGGCGGTTCACCTCCGCCTCCACCGGGGCCATGTCCTTCGGGAAATGGAAGAGGCTGGGGGCCGCCTCGGGGGCCAGAAACTTCAGATTCGGGGGGTACTGGTCGGGCTTCCGATAGGGTTGTTGGGAGGCGATCACGAATCCCCATTCACCGAAGGACGGCACGTAAACGTGGTAGGGAGTCGTTCGGAAACCCACGCTCTCCAGGGTTTTAACGACGCACCAGAAAGAGCGGCGGGCAAAGAGAGGCGAGGTGGCCTGGACCACCGCCAGTCCCCGATCCGAAAGGCACCGGCGAAGGAGACGATAAAAAGCCGTGGTATAGAGCTTCCCCAGGGAGTAATTGCTGGGATCGGGAAAATCGACGGCCACAAAATCGAAGAATTCGCGGTTTTCTTCGAGCCACAGAAAGGCATCGGCATTGATGATCTTCACCTTGGGAGAATTCAAGGAATTCAGGTTCAGGCGGGTCAGAACCTCATGCCGGGAAAAGAGCCGGGTCATTTCCGGGTCCAGGTCCACCAGGGTTACCGATTGGATGGAATCAACCTTGAGGATCTCCCGGACCGCCAGGCCGTCTCCCCCGCCGAGGACCAAGGCACGCCTTGCGCCATTCAGAGACTGCAAGCCGGGGTGGACCAGGGCCTCGTGATAGCGGTATTCGTCGCGGGAGCTGAACTGGAGGTGGTTGTTCAGGAAGAGGCGCACGTCATCTTTCCAGCGGGTGATCACGATTCTTTGATAGGGGGATGACTTGGCGTAGATGATTTCATCGGCGTAGAGTTCCCCTTCGGCCATCGCGGTCAGGCGCTCGGCGTAAACCAACCCCCCTACGAGAAGGACGACCGCCAGGAGACATTGGGCGAACATATACCGGAGCTGGGAAAGCTGGTGGCGGAACAGCCAGGCTGTGCCCGCGGCCACCAGGGCATTCATCAGGCCGAAGAGAAGAGCGGTCCGCACTACCCCCAGCCGGGGGGCCAGCAGAATGGGAAAGAGGAGGGAAGCGACCAGCGCTCCCAGGTAATCAAAAGTAAGGACCTGGGAAACGAGGTCTTTAAACTGGAGCCGGTCCTTCAGGATGCGCAGGAGAAGCGGGATCTCCAGCCCAACCAGTATGCCGATGATCGTTACCAGGAAATAGAGCAGGGGCTTGAGGCTCTTGGCATAGGAGAAAGACAGGAACAGAGCGGTGGCGGAAAAACCTCCGATCACCCCCACCATGAGTTCGATGGCGATGAATTTGGCCACCAGCCCTTTGCCGATGAAGCGGGAGAGGTAGGACCCGATGCCCATGGCAAAGAGGTAGGTTCCGATGACGGTGGAGAATTGGGTGACCGAGTCTCCCAGGAGATAACTGGCGAGCGTTCCGGCAATCAGCTCATAAATCAAGCCGCAGGAAGCGATGATGAAAACGGAGAAGAGGAGGGCGTACGTCATGGGCCTGAAAAATCAGGGCGGGATTCCAAGGCTTCAGCCGTGGATGGCCGCCGCCACGATGATGCAGATCCCGATGGCGATCCCGCCCACTACGATGGCCAGGGCCGTGTTCTTCTCCTCGATGATCTCCTTCCAAAGATGATAGGGCGTCAACCGATCGATAATCAGAAAAGAGATCCAGAAGACGAGCACCCCCACGAAGGAGTACAACAAGGAACTGATAAAAGCCCCAAATTTCACCTGGTCAATCATCGCTCCCCCTCTCTTTGAATTAGGATTCAGGACTCCGGTTTAGGTATATGATTTCCGCCTTGGAATCCTGAAACCTGTCACTGCTGACATTTTTAATTTTAGGCATTTTAGCGCATTTTAGGCATTTATTTATGTAGGACCCGCGCATAACTGCTCCGGTAGCTCCCCGGATTTTCCCGCAGTGACTTGGGAACCCCCTTCTGCTCCTCATAACTCATCAGGCTCCAGCCGCGGTATTCGGCTATTCCCATCAAAAGCAAAACCGCGGCCCCATACACGATGATAAATTTTTTCA
>JAPLIW010000213.1 GCA_026388915.1 Deltaproteobacteria bacterium | reverse complement strand
AAATGTAACCCCTGCCATTTTGAGCCCCCTCCTGTTTGGCCCTGTTTTATTGAATATTATCGGATATAAAAATTTAATGCAATAAATTTACTGGGAATACTTTGCTTCTTGCACCTCGAACCTGGCTCCTGTTTCCTGACTCCGGTCTCCTTGCCCTATGCTCTCCGCTTCCTGCTTCTTTGGCCTGCCTCAAGCGAAGCGGGCGAGAAAAAACCTTGACCTTTTTCGTATTCCACGTTAGCATACTAATAGTAATACATGGAGAAATACGAACATGACTACGATTTCAATTCGTCTCCCCGATAACGTCTTGAACGAGGTGGATAAGATCGCGAAAGAGCTGAATGTGCCTCGCACCGCGTACCTGCGCCAGGCCATCCTCACGATGAACAGCAAAGTCAAAGAAGAAAGGCGAAGGGCCCGGGTTATGAAGCTCAGCAGGCGAGTCCGCAAGGAAAGCATGCGGATCAATGCGGAATTCAGCGAGGTGGAACATGACCCCGGCTTTTAAGCACGGGGCGATCTGGTTGGCAAATCTCAACCCGCAAAAAGGGACGGAGCCTGGAAAAACGAGACCCGTCCTCATTCTTCAGGATCAGGCCCTTTTGGATGCCGGACATCCATCCACGATCATCATCCCCCTCACGACGAATCTCATCGACGATGCAGAGCCACTCCGCATCAGGATCAAAGCCCGTGAAAAGCTCACCCGGGATTCCGATCTTCTCATTGACCAGATCCGTGCCATCCACAACCGGCGAATCACATCCGGCCCCATCGCTAATTTGGAATCCGATCTGATGAAGAAGGTCTACGAGGCCGTTCTGGAAGTTATCGGGATTTATCCTTTTGCCGCTGATTGACCGAATGGGGGGGGCCAGTCCCTTACCGATTTTCTCCCCCAAACTTTCTAGCTCATTCATCTTGTCCCTGCAACGGGCAACTGGGAACCGGCAACAGTCTTTGTTCTTTTTCATTGCGCAATCCGCAGTCGTAGAACCAGTAACGAATAACGGTTTTCCCCTTCGTCCTTGGTTTCTCCAAGCTCCTGGCTCTCCGCTCTCCGCTCTCTGCTTCGATAAGCGAAGCGCTCCTCGAGTGCGCCCTGGCGCACGCTCCTCAAGTCACGCCTTAGCGTGACGCTCCTCTTGCGGAGCCCTTGGCTCCCTGTCCTGTCTCCTGTCTCCTGTTTCCTGTTCCTTCTCCTCGTTTCTGCACTTCTCAACGAGTAACGAATAACCAGTAACGACCAACGCTTTTTCCCATCAGCTATGACCTATGAGCTGTTCTTTTGTCAAATGTCAAGGGCTGACTCCTGATTTTTCTCAATTGACACAAAATGCATTCAAGTATTATAATGCATTAGATACTTGGGGGAGGAAAAGATCATGAGAACAACGATCGAATTGTCCAACGACCACCGAAGCTCTCTGCATTCCCTCGCGGCCCGGAGAGGGATCCGGGGGTACTCAAAGTTGATTCAGGAAGCCGTCGATTTATATATCCAAGAGAAGACAGCCAAAGAGCGCAACGTTAAACCTTTGTTACAGATGCGGGAACATGGAATAGCGAAGATGCCCGAAAGCTCCAAAGAAACCTTAGAAAGATCAGAAAAAATTGGAAGATCCTTTGATCGTCGTCGATACGGATGTCATCATCGACTTTTTCCGAGGCATCTCCCCGGCGGCCGATGTATTCGCCGAGCTGATTTCCTCGGATAAAGCTGCAATGACGGCCATATCCGTTTTTGAACTGTATGCGGGGATCGAAGGGGCAAAACGGCTGCGCCAAATCGAAACTCTGGTCCAAGAAATAACCGTCTTACCCTTGAATGTCATTGAAGCGGCCATGGGAGGAAGGATATATACCCAGCTAAAATCAAGAGGAAAATTGATTGGCACTCACGATATTCTCATTGCCGCTATCTGCATCGCTAATGATCTTCCTCTCTACACGAAGAACATTGCCCACTTTTCCGAGATCAAAGATATCCGCCTTCTATCTCCCAGCGAAATTCTACCTTCCCGGGAAACTTGATTCTGCCTCACATAGAGCAAGCAAAGACCACAGACAAGACAAAAAAGGCAGAAACCAGGATTCAGCTTCTCAACGAGTAACGAGCAATAAATAACGAAATAACCTTTTTTCCGTTCTCCCGTGCTCCACGCTCCTTGCCCTATGCTCTCCGCTTGGTCCACCTGCACCTGGCAACCGGGAACCGGCAACGGTCCTCCCAGCTCATTGCTTCCCTCTACCTTGCCCCCACATCTATTTAAGAAACCCGAATCGATCTCAATAAATACAAGGACTTTTGCCTTTCAAGGTGTCCGGTACCGCAGACGGCACCGCAGATTCCCCCATAATATCGGAATCAACGGAACTACGTCCCCCTGTTCCCGGAACCTTTAAGTCAGGGGAGAAGTAATTCGTAAATCTGTTCCTTTAAAATGCTTTTTGTCAAAGGTGTAAATCGTTTTGATATTTCTCTCTCGCGCGAATTCCAGTATCCACGCGTCAACAAAATCTATTCCTTTTCTTTCGTATACCTTAAGGGCTTCCCGCAGGATCGATTTATCCTGAGTATCCAGTCCCGGAGTATTCAGAACAGCTCCAACAAGCTCTGAGATCTCGCCCGCCTCCATTTCGTAGAAACTTTTTAGAACCCGGACAAGCTCGGCAATAACTACTGAAGGGATGAAGATTTTTATCTCTCCCTTGCCGGCTTTGCCAAGAAGGACTTCAACGGATCTTGCCTTTTCCGGGTCGTCTTCGGTTAAAAACCTAACCAGCAGGTTCGTATCGATAACCGCCCTATCTTCCTCTTTTCCCACGAGCCGCCTTCTCCGCGAGATATTTCTTTGCCCTTTCCCTCATCAGCTCAAAATCTGCCGGTTTCTTTCTGCCTTTTAAATAACCCCGATAATCCAAAAGAGTTTTAGTCGGCCGGATGACTATTTTCTCTTCTTCCCTTTCAAATAGGATTACCGACCCGCTTTCTACCCTCAGCAGGCGTCTCACTTCTTTGGGAAGTGTGATCTGGCCCTTCGATGTTATTTTTGCGGCTAGCACCATCACTACCCCTCCTTACCCATATTTTTCCCTTACCTATATCCTATTCCTTACTTTCTGCCCGGTCAAGCATTTCCCAATTTGTCCAAGGCAGCGGCCATAAAGGTGTAGTCCTTGTTCCCCCGACCCGTTTTTACTCAATACTCATAACTGCTTCTTGTTTCCTGACTCCTGAATCCTGAGTCCTTTTTCCTCGATCCTCACTCTTGTGCTTCTCAACGAGCAACGAGTAACCACCAACCAATAACGATTTTTCCTTTCGTCATTCACCGCTCCTTGCCCCCGCTCTCTGCTTCGTCGGCCGGCACCCGGCAATGGTCTTTGTTCTTTTGTCATTCCGCAATCCGAATTCCGAATTCCGCATTCTGAGACCTGGCAACGGGGAACCGGCAACGTGGAAAATAAGTAATGTGTCCCCGAAATTCCCGGAATTCGCGACAATTACGCCAATTCTTTTATTATATGCCTTGCAAGATTTTCATCTATCTCATCATGCCTTGGTACAGGTTGCTTTTTACCAGTTTTGGGATTTCTATAAAGATCGTGACGGCGCCCATGTCTGACGAGCACGCATCCGGCGGAGGTGATTTTCCTTATCAGGTCTTTTCTTTTCATACCGTCAGCGTCAGTTCCTTTATTTTATGCTCCTCCGGGACATCATCCATGGCCATCCGCAGGTAGGCTTCTTTCATGTTCTCCTCAAGCTCTTCGAGGGTTTCACCCTGGGTCATTATTTCAGGATGCTCAAGAAGCCTACCCACCCAGAATCTTTTCCCTTTCCAATAAACCATCTTTAATTTCGTTTCCATTTTCTATCCTCCCCAAGACATATTCTCCTTTGCTCATGATACCACAAAACGGATACTTTTAAACCGGTTCACACTCCGTGTTCCTCTTGTCCATTGCCTGCATTCATAAGTGAATCTTATAATCTTATGAACGTCCCCCATCCCCTATGGCCAAGATTACGGCGGTCAATGTTTTCATAGCAGATATATATCGGCAATGCTTCCCTATAAGGTAATAGCTTCGGGAGGCGGTACCGGACATCTTTTATTTTCTAACTATTCGAATTTGTTCAGGCAGGGGAATGATTCCTTGTCTCCTGCCCGAAGGATGATGGCGTTTTAGAAACTCGGGGCTGCCGACAGCACGCTGGCTCGTCCACCGAGAATCCCGACCATCGAGATGCGGATCGCGGCTGGGGCCAAGAATGGCACGATAATGTCTCTGCCGTACTTTGGCGTAAGGGCTTAATCCCAGGAAGCTTGGATGGAACCGGATGAGACGATTTGGAGCCCCCATGGCATAGCTCGCGCAACTCGACCAGGCATAGGTCGCAGGATCCTCCACGATTCCGGCTCGCACCGGATTCCGATCCACATACCTGAGCGCCGCAAGGGCATATAAGTCATCTTCCACCAGGCACGCCCGATATCGCCTTTCCCAAAAATGGCCGCAGCGGTTTCGGAGCCGGTGAAAGGTTTTTGCTGTCTCCGTCATGAACCACCTCATGGGACGGCCAAGTGCATCCGCATCAGGAGATTGGAGGAGCAGGTGAATATGGCTGGACATCAGCGTATAGGCAAACAGCCTGACCTCGTAGGCACTACCCATCTCCCCAAGATGATCCAATAAAATCTCAAAATCTTCCGGTGCAGCAAAGTAAAACTCTCGATTGTTGCACCGGGCCACCACGTGCATTGTTCCCCCGGGGGCATAGAGCCGCGGCAAACGGGGCATGGCGATCTGGTGGATAGGTCGAACCGCATCCTTTCTCTCACCATATAAGCTCATCGCTTCGCCCCCATTCCTACCAACTGCTTAAGAATACAAAACTGACCTAAATAATTACGGAGACTTATGCCTCTGAAGGTGTCCGGTACCTAAACTCACGCCGTACCTAAACTCACGCCTCCTGCTTCCTGACTCCCGATTTCCGATTCCTGATTCCTGAATCCTGTCTCCTGATTCCTAGTTACTCAATCCTCGTTCCTCGATCCTCGTTCCTGTATTTATCCTGAATCCTATCTGCTTGTCATTTCCCCAAATACTTGAATACAATTGCCTGACCCCAGGCGACCCCTCCGCAGCTGACCCCAATTCCCGCTTGACTTCGTTTGCCGCAGACAGTAATGTGGTGTTTAGGAGGTGCTACATGTCTAAAGTCATTGAAGCTATCTTTGAAAATGGCTTATTCAGGCCCTTAAGCGAACCACATCTCAGGAACCATCAGCGCGTCAGAATAGAGATTCTCTCTGAAGATGATGAATCCTCGGTCGAAGCCCAGAAAAAGATCCTCTTGGAATTCGCGGGGCTTCAGAAAGGTATTTCTACTGATGTCGCTAGAAACCATGACCGATATCTCTATCTAAAGGATTAACTCGATGCCCCGGAACCGGATCTTCGTTGATACGAGTGCCTGGTACGCAATTATCGACAAAAACGACAAAGATCATGCGGCGGCTGTCAGCAAGATCCAAATTCTCGACCGTCCTCTCGTGACGAGTAACTATATTCTTGATGAAATATTAACATTGCTCAAAACAAAGTTAGGGCCTACCATTGCCATTTCATTCGGCCAAAAGTTGTGGGATCAGGAAGTTTCGGCTTTGCTTCGAATAACCGAAGAAGATGAGGAGAGAGCTTGGAGCGTTTTCCGGCAATACGCTGATAAGGGTTTCAGTTTTACAGATTGCACGTCCTTTGCTTTAATGGAGCGCCTCGATATCAATACCGTCTTTGCCTTTGATGACCATTTTGTCCAATATGGAAAATTTCTTATCTTGTGATTGTAAACGGTTTTTCTCCCCATCTTGCATTACCACATCCGTCCGTC
>JAPLIW010000725.1 GCA_026388915.1 Deltaproteobacteria bacterium | reverse complement strand
CCGTTTCAGCGTCAGCTGGGACATGGGGCAGGAGCCGCAGGCTCCCATCAGTCTGACCTTCACCACCCCGTCTTCGCCCACGTCGATCAGCTCGATATTGCCGCCGTCGGCCTGCAGGGCGGGACGGATTTCGTCGATGATCTTCTGAACTTTTTCCTTCACGGCAACCTCCTTGAAAAACTTGGATGGAAAGGGGCCTTATTCGGAGACGCAGGCTTCGACCGGGCAGACTTCGGCGCAAGTTCCGCAGTCGGTGCACTTATCCGGATCGATCACGTACTTGGGATCTCCTTCGTTAATCGCTTCCGCCGGACACTCTTCCTTGCAGGTCCCACACATGATGCAGTCGTCGGTGATCTTGTAACTCATCTCTCCTCCTCGTTATTTGAGCGTGGAATTCAGGTCTTCCAGAATGGCATTAACGTCCTTGTTGTGCATCAGGGCGCCGAACTGGATGCTCTCCAGCCTTGACTCGGGGCAGTTGAAGCAGCCTTCCCCAAAATGCTTCTGGAATACTCTGCGCGCTTCGGGATATTTTTCGAGGACCTCGCCGATGTTCATTTCTTTGTCGATCCTTCGTTTGATCTCCCGCATGAATTCCTCCTCTTCCCTTCGGTCTTTCCTCCGCTTCGCGCCGCTCCCAACCTATCATTCTGGCCGGCCGAAAAAATGATTTAAATCATAATCCGCCTAGAGAACCGCCTGGATGGCCTCTTCCAGAATCCTTTTCTCCGTCAACCCCATATACCTCTGGCAGATCTGGCCTTGGCGGTCGATGACGAAGGTGGCGGGGATCCCCCGGATCGGGCCCAGATGGGCCACCTGGCTGTACTTCTCGAAAGTCTCCTCATCCCCCATGACATTGGTATACTCGACCTGGAGCTGATCCAGGAATTTCTTGACTTCCTGCGGCGGCTTGCGGTCGAGAGAGATCCCGATGACCACCACGCCCTTCTCTCGGTACACCTTGTAAATCTGGTTCAGCAGCGGGATTTCCTCCCGGCAGGGGGCGCACCAGGTGGCCCAGAATTCAAGGACCACGACCTGTCCCTTGAAGGAAACCAGGTCCACCTTCCGCCCGTTCATATCCGGCAGGGAAAAGACGGGAGCTGAAAGCTCTTCCTTTCCCAGGTGTTCCACCTGCGCCGGCTTTCGCGCGGAGAGTTCAAATTTTCCCACGCTGTAACCCAATAGGAGGATCACCGCCAACAACAGGACGAGTCTCAATATTTTCCCTTTACTAATTCCGCTTTTCACCTTCTCGCGTCTGTCCCCCCTTTGAAAGTCGTTTCTTTCCGGTACCTTGGGAGAAGGCCTTCCCCCCAGGCCGTCCCTCCGATCCATCGACAGAAAAAAGGCGGGAATCCTCCAGGGCTTTCCCGCCTTTCCTGCGAAAACGAACTTTGCTTATCTGTAGTATTCCTCTTTCATCCGGTCCATGACCAACTGGAGCTTGCCCGCCGGGTCGTTTTTATGGCAGTGGTAAACGTTGCAGGAATCGGACTGCCTGTCCACCCCGCCGGCCTTGATCGAGGTGGCCGATTTGACCACTTTTTTTCCAATCCTGCCCCGGTCAAGGGGAAAATTCAACCCTTCCTCCCGGCCGTGGGGGGTTCGGAATCGTCCTTCCCTTCCAGGACCCGCTGCAGGGCCTGGGGATGGAGGAGGAAGATCTTGCCGTCGGCCGGCTTGATGAATTTGGACTTGGTGAACCGGCTCATCACCCGGATCGCCGTTTCCACCGTGGTCCCCGCCATATCGGCCAGATCCTGCCGGGTCAGGGGGAGATTGATCATGATCCCCCCTTTTTGGGAGATCCCCACTTTATCGGCCAGCTTCAGGAGAAGGTGAGCGATCCGCTGCTCCACCCGGTCTACGGCCAGGCTCTTGATGGTGGCGTGGGCTTCCCGCAGCTGTCGGCCGAGTTCCGTGATCATCTCCGTGGCGATAAAGGGGTGGCGCCCGAAGAAGAGGAAAAAGTCCTTCCGGGATAGCTTCAGGACGGTGGAGGGTTCCATGGCTTGAGCTGAGGAGGCATAGGGCCTGCGGTCAAAGAGGGAGGCTTCCCCGAACATGTCTCCGGGGGTGAAGATCTGCAGGATGATATCCTTGCCCGTATCCGAGTGCTTGAGGAGCTTGACCCTCCCTTCCATGACGATGTGAAGCCATTCGGGGTTATCGCCCTCGAAGAAGATGTAATCGTCCCGCCGGTATTTTTCTTCGGCGAAGAGAGGGCCGATTTCCTTCAAAGAGGGTTCTGCAAGGGAGGAAAAGAAAAGGGATTTTTTCAGGATCTGCAGCCGGTCCATTCGCCCCTGCCGGGTTTTGAAGGCAAAATAAATAACGTTTTATTTTAAGACGGCAATTAGGATTATGCAACATGATTTTCCAGCCTTCCCGGGTAGGCATCATTGCTCGGGAGAGTCACGATCGTTTCTTGGAGGGGCCGCGCTGGCACCGGGGGCAATAGAAGCTGCTCCTTCCCCCGACCCTTTCCCGCACGATGGCCCGGCCGCAGGTTTGGCACGGCTCTCCCTCCCGGCCGTAAACCCGAAGCCCATGCTGAAAGGCCCCCACAGCTCCGGTGGAATCCACATAAGAGCGGACCGACGTCCCCCCGGCCCGGATCGCCTCGCTCAATACTTCCTGCAGGACCCGGTGGAGCCGGGATAGAGTCCTCCCGGCCAGAGAATCGGACTTCCTCCGAGGGTGGATCCCCGCCCGGTGCAGAGACTCATCGGCGTAGATGTTTCCCACTCCCGCCAGAAAATGCTGGTCCAGAAGAAAGGGCTTGATTTCCCGGCGCCGGGAGCGGACCCGGCGGACGAATTCCAGGGGGGATATTTCCAGAGGCTCGGGGCCCAGATGAGAGAGGGAAACCCACTTCCCTTTCTTTCCCCCCTCCCAGAAGACCCGCCCGAACCGCCGGGGGTCGATGAACCGGAGTTGGTCCCCCTGGTTCAGGAAGGAGAAGACCAGGTGGGTGTGCTTTTCCCTGGGGGCGTTCCGGGGCAGGAGGCGCAGTCTCCCGCTCATCCCCAGGTGAACGAACAGCGCCCCCCCACCGCTCAAGGAAAGGATGACATTCTTTCCCCTCCGCTCGACGGCCAGAATCTCCTTCTTTCGCAGCCAATCGGCCAGCGCCCGCCCGGAGCCCCGCAGACATACCTCCCGGCATACCTCAACTCCAGAGAACTTCCGGCGAGAGAGCCGCTTCCGCAGGCCCCGTACGACGGTTTCCACTTCTGGCAATTCGGGCATCGATCTTCTTCTCCTCCCCCCTCCGATCTTCTCCCCGGATGGATCTTCCTTGCCCTCCAAACCTTCCGCTCCCCTACGGGCGGAGAGTTGGCTGGACTATTTCGGAAAAGGGGGGGTTAGGGTACGGCCCGGCGGCGCGGCGACAATCCAGTAGACATCCAGGGTTCCCCGGTCGATGCGGTGCACCAGGAGGGTGTAGAACAGGGCGCTGGGGATTTGGGCGACGCAGACCAGGAGAAGGAATTCCCAGTAGGCCAGGAGAGTCAGGCCGGCGGCATAGCTGATCACGTCAAAGGAGACCACCGGGACGAAGCCGAAAAGAAGAATGACGTACTTCTCGTACTTCTTCAGGGCCCGGTCCGCCGTCTCCAGATGCTCCTTGTTCACCAACCGTTCGACCATCGGCCGCCCCAAAGTCTTGGCGATGGAAAAACAGACCATGGAACCCGCAACCGCGCTGCTCCAGGAAAGGAGGAGCCCGTAGAAGGGCCCGAAGGCCAGCGCATTGACCACGAAGATGGGAAAAGCGGGGAGAAAGAGGACCACCGATTGGGCCACCATCAGGAAAGCGGAGATGAGGGGAGCCCAGAGGCCGAAGGAGAGGACCAGGGTTTTCAGGCGCTGGATATTCCCGTGGATCTCGATCCCATTCAGGAACTCCACCCCGCCGCCGGGCCGCTGGCCCAGGAGATAGACCAGCCCCGCCACGACCGCCGCTAAAAGGCCAAGGATGAGGATGACGATGTAGGATTTTTTCAAGGGGCTTTCGTAAACGGATTCGTTTCTTTTCAGGGCCCCACCAGCATGACCATGGGGTCCTTCAGGGAAAACCAATCGGGGAAACGATTCAGGGCCTTCAGCTCGGCCTGCAGGCTTCGCTCATGGCTTCGCTCAAAATCGGCGAGGTACTCCAGCATGAAGCGTCCGCTCATATCCGCGGACCTGAGCGCCTGCTGCTGGTAGAACTGAGCCGCTTCCCGTTCCTTCTTGATGGCCACCTGCAACATCTCTTCCGGGCTCAGGTCCTTGGGCATCTTCCCTTTCCCCTCCACTGCCCCCTTTCGGGGGATCGCGGGGAACTCCTCGCCCGAGCTTCTCCTGTATCTCTCTTCCAGAATCTGCCGGTGCCTTTTCTCCTCCGCGGCTAGGCGGGAAAGTTTCTCCCGCAGCAGCGGATTCCGCACCTCCTTCATGGCCTGGGTGTAATACCGATGGGCTTCCACCTCGGCCCGGATGGCAACTCCCAGCACCTCCAGCCCGGTCAACCCTCGCGCTTCCCTCTTGGTTTTTCCCGCCATCTGGTTCACCCCTCCCCGATGCTGTAAAAAACCTTGACTCCCCTGAAAATCGCCGTATCTCCCAGCTCTTCTTCGATCCTCAGGAGCTGATTGTACTTGGCCATCCGGTCGCTGCGGGAAGCCGATCCTGATTTGATCTGTCCCACCCGGGTGGCCACGGCCAGATCGGCAATGAACGAATCCTCCGTCTCCCCGGAGCGGTGCGAGACGACCGCCGTGTAACGGGCGCGCCGGGCCATCTCGATGGTCTCCAGCGTTTCGGTGACCGTCCCAATCTGGTTGAGCTTGATCAGGACCGAGTTGGCCACCCCTTTCTCAATGCCCTCCTGCAGGATTTTGGGGTTGGTGACGAAGATGTCGTCCCCCACGATCTGGACCTTTTTCCCCAGCCGCCGGGTCAATTTCTCCCAGCCCTTCCAGTCCCTTTCGGCCAGGGCGTCCTCCAAGGATTTGATCGGATACCGGTTGACCAGGTCTTCGTAAAAGTCGATCATCTCCTCCGAAGACAGTTTCTTTTTCTTTCCCGTCTTGAAAAGGTAGGCGCCTTCTTCATAGAATTCGCTGGCTGCCGAGTCGAGGGCCAGAAAAGCATCCTTCCCCGGGACGTAGCCCGCCTGGCTGATGGCTTCCACGATCCACTGAAGGGCTTCCTCGTTGGAGCCCAGGCGGGGCGCGTATCCGCCTTCATCGCCCACCGAGGTGCTGTACCCTTTCTTCTTCAGGATCTGCCGCAGGGTATGAAAAATTTCCGCCCCCATGCGCAGGGCTTCGGCAAAGTTCCCGGCCCCCGCCGGGACCACCATGAATTCCTGAATATCCAGGTCGCTGTCCGCGTGAGCGCCCCCGTTGACGAAATTCATCATCGGAACCGGTAGCTCCCGTGCCCCGGCTCCTCCCAGATAGCGGTACAGGGGAATCCCGAGGGCCTGGGCCGAAGCCCGGCAGGCGGCCATGGAAACTCCCAGGAGGGCGTTGGCCCCTAGCTTGGATTTGTTTTCGGTCCCGTCCATTTCGATCATGATCCGGTCCAGGTTCGCCTGATCGGCGGCTTCCATTCCTTTCAACCGGGGGGCAATGATTTTCTGCACGTTCTGGACCGCTTTTCGAACCCCCTTGCCCAGGAAGCGTTTCTTGTCGCCATCGCGAAGCTCGAGAGCCTCCCTTTCTCCCGTGGACGCCCCGGAAGGGACCGCGGCCCTTCCCTGGGCCCCTCCCGACAGATGAATTTCCACCTCCACCGTGGGGTTGCCCCGGGAATCCAAAATCTCCCGTGCCTTGATTGCTTCGATTCTCGTCATTTTTCACTCCTCTCTGTTATCCCCATCCTTAACGACCTTTCCCCTCTTTCCCATGATCTGGATCAGCCCGGCCCGGCCGGGTACATCGCTGATGCGGGCAGGAATCCTCAGCGGCAAGGTTTCTTCCACAGGCGGTGATACCATTCGGGCACCCTTATTTTCGGGGGCATTTCGGTCCGGGGGGAGATGGGTTTTATATCCAGAACCGGCGTCCCGTTCAGGGCATCCAGCCCTTTTACCCGGAGGATATTCTTTCTGCGCTTCAGCAATTGCACCTGAGTCAGGCCGATGGGATTGGGACGATATTGAGTTCGGGTGGCAAAAATTCCCACCAGGGGAAGATCCGGACGGGATTTGGGGTGGATTTTCAGCCTCCGCCCCCTGGACCGGGCCGGGGTCCGGCTGATCCAGAAAAGAATCAACAGGTGAGAATACTCCTCAATCCCTTCCAGAGCTTCCTCGTATCTGGGAGAAAGAATGATCTCGGAAACGACCGATTCCCACCCCTCCCATCTTTTCTTCCCGATGGGGTTATGAACTTTTCCGATGGGTTTGAGGATTATGTTAGGCAAAACACCCCCATGATCGGCGGAATGACGGGCCGGTGATTTCGGAATTTATGAAAAAATGTTCAGCCCTTCATGGGGATGATGGATCCCTGTTAGAATATACCAACTCGATTTTTTCTTTTCAACACAAACCTTTTCGCCTCCTCCCCGGTTACCCCTAGGAGGGGACCCGTTGAAAAATTTCCATAGGTAATTGTTATCTGTACATTCTTTACCACACAATTTTATAAGCATGTCAAAAAAAAACTGCCTGGAAACCAATTCAGGTTCGCAGGCAGTTCACCTACATATTCAAGGAAATTATTTGGACCGGGGTTGATCGCCCCCTTAAACGACGCTCTCCTTGCCCTTCAGGGACGGTTCCAGTCCCTCCCGTCGGCTTTTGCGTCCCCCTTTCAAATCCTTTTTCTGGGCATGGAGGTATTTTTTTAATAGAAGCATAACTTCTTGTTCTTCTTCAGGAATACGTAGATCAGCATCCTGACTGAGACGGTGCAGCAGAATCACCGCGTCAAGGATATCCCCGCAGATCACGCAGTGCCAGCCAAAGAACACACTGTTTACATCGTAAAATTTTTCGAAGATCATCCTGCCCCCGCATCTCCGGCAGTCCATCCCGATTTTCCGCTCTTTACTGGTCGCCATGGCGGTCATCAAGTTCCTCTCTTCAAAATTTTATTATTTCTGATGCAATTTTTCTGCCAAAGATTCTTTTTGGGATAATTTTTTACGGATGTTGAATTTCTTAACATTTTTAAGCAATCCTAGTCTATCCCGCCCGATCTTTTCCATGGAAAAAAATCCTCGTATAATAGGGATGATTGTCATGTTCAAAAAATTGACTTCTTTATCCATCCGTTCCCGGGACTAGATTTCAAGAAAAACTCTGACAATAGTCCTTCTTAAATTTTTATTTAAATAAATTCAAATAGTTATAAAAACTTGAAAATTATTTTGATGAACAAAAAGGGCTTAAGTTTTTATCTCTTTTGACGAAGAGATAGTTGAACTTGTTAAGTGTGGCTTTCTCCCAGGTCGATTGGAAAGAACTTCTACCCCAAGGAGTTGAAAATGGCGAACAAGGGAACGATTCTGGTTGTGGATGATGAAGTGGGTCCCCGCGAGTCACTCCGCATGATTTTGAAACCCATTTATGAGGTCTTTATCGCGGGGGACGGGAGTGAGGCCATCCGGTGCATCCATGACAAGAATATCGACCTGGTTACTCTCGACTTAAAGATGCCCGGATTGTCCGGCATAGATGTTTTGCGGGAAATCAAAAAACTTCAACCAGATGTAGAGGTTATCGTCATTACCGGATATGGAACTTTAAGCAATGCCCAGGAAGCCATCCGGTTTGGCGCCGGGGATTTTATCTCCAAGCCCTTTAACGTCGCTGATATCATTGCCATCGTGAGCAAATCTTTTGAGCGGCGGACCTACAATCTCAAAATCAAGAACCTCATACAGCAGATCAAAGGTCTTCGTTCTTCGCTGAATGAGAACAAAGAGGTCTATCCCGAATGGAACCAGGGCACCGACCTGCCCCCCGGGGCTCCAGGGAATTAGGGGTTAAAAAATCTACTCCTCCCGTCATATTATTGACCATACAAGTATATTATATTAGCCGGAAATCAGCGGTTTAAACCCGGTTCTCCAAAAAAACTTAATAGAATCAAAAATAATCTATTCATCGGATGAGAGACTCCCGGAGGCATAGAACTTGCTCAAGGAAGAATGGCCCGAACTTCGCGGGCCGTTCTCTAAATCTTTCCTCCAGCGAGCGCGGTATGTATGCCAAAGGGTCGGTTCTGGTAGTGGACGATGAATTTGGCCCCCGGGAATCCCTCCGCATGATCCTCAAACCCATCTATGACGTCCATGCCGTGGATAACGGCCAGGACGCCATCGACTTCATCTCCCGGGAACAAGTAGATCTGGTCACGCTCGACCTCCGGATGCCGGGGCTCTCCGGAATTGATGTCTTGCGGGAGATCAAGAAAATCCGGACGGACACCGAAGTCGTGGTCATCACCGGCTATGGAACCATGAACAACGCCGTGGAGGCCTTCCGCCTGGGGGCGGTGGATTTCATCTTCAAGCCCTTCAACGTGGCCGAAATCATCTCCATCGTCAAGAAATCGGTGGAACGCAGGAATTTCAACCTGGCCATCAAGCAGCTCCTCCAGAGGTTCAATGCCTTAAGGCACCTGGGAATAGACGAGCAGGGAGAGGCCCTGGCCGACCTGAGCGCCAGCGTGGATCTCTCCCCCGAAGCCCAGGAGCTGTCCCGCGAAATCCAGGAATCCATCCAGCAGCTCGAACACTTCCGGATGCAGAAGGTTTCGGTGAACTACATGGACTTTCTCAAAGTCCTCATCTACATCCTGGAGAGCAAAGAACCCTACACCAGCGGCCATTCCGAGCGGGTATCGGTCTATTCCGACCTGATCGCCCAGGATCTCCGCCTGTCCCCGCGGCAGAAGGAAGACCTGCAGATTGCCACCCTCCTCCACGACATCGGAAAGGTGGGCCTCAGCAATCGTCTCCTCAAAAAGACCAGCCTCAGCGAAAAAGACACCCTGGACATCCGGCTCCACCCGGTCAAGGGCGTCCATCTCATCGAACCCCTGGCCTTTTCCCACACCATCATCTCCGCCATCCGCCATCACCACGAGCGATGGGATGGGAAAGGCTACCCCGACGGCCTGTTGGGGGAGGATATTCCCCTGCTGGCCCGGATCATCACCCTGGCGGACTCCTACGACGCCATGACTTCCGACCGCCCCTATCGTTCGGGCCTTTCCCTGAAAAGGGTCCAAGAAGAGATCGAACAGAACGCGGGAACTCAATTTGATCCCCAGATCGTAAAGGTCTTCTTGAAACAGCTCAAAAGAAACGGATGCTTTCCATCCATCCATCCGTCCGTCAGCTTCCACTGAAAAGCGAGAATCCCACATGGTAGAAAAGCTGATCCGCTGCGCCCAATGCAACCAAGTCATCCCCCGGTACGACCTCTTTGGGGATTTCGGTGAATCCCCCGCTCTCCCGGGAGTGGAGTGGGCTTCGGACGATCTGGACGGACAAAAAGAATTTATGGAACTCCATCGGGGCCATGTTCTGGAAGAGCTGCTCGTCGACCGCGAGACAACGGTCAGCGACCGGCCGGCTTTCGAGCCCTCCCGGGTCACCTATATGGAAGCCTCCAACGGAGAGGAAAGGTTCCTGATCAAGCGGGTCAAAGAAGGCTATGACCGGCCGGCTTTCTATGAGCTCATTCCCGGGCAAATCCGGGTGGCGGATATTTCCCTGGAGATCCAGGAAGAGGAACTCCGCAAGGAGATCGAATGGCTGAACGGGTCTTTCCCCCTGCCGGCGGAAAAAGTGGGGAAATTCATCGAGGCCTTCCGGGAAGAAGTCCGGGCAATTCCCCCGGAGAACTGGCGGGAAGAAATGGAAATGACCCTGCCCGGGGAAACTTCCCTGGTCACCTACGGCAGCATCCGCGCTTCCCGCTGGAAAAACGTACTCCGCCGCTGTGAGAACAATTTTAAGGGCTCGGAACTCGAGTTGATCGAGCGATTCATCCGCGATCACCGGCAGCCGGGAAACATTTTAGACCTCCGCATCAAGAATAGCATCTCCATTTCCAGTCCCTCAGCCAAAACACCCGCCTAATTCGCGGGCTTCTTTGGTTGGGCCGGTTCGGCCTTCCTCCCACCATCCCCCTCCGGGTCACGACCGGGGCCATTTCCCCTTTTCCCATTTCCCCTTTTCTTGACTTCCCTCCCGATCTCTGATAATTTATTAATAAATAAAAGGATTTAACGATAGCTTGCGGAAAAGGTGCGGCCCTTTCCGGGGCATAGTCGGAAAGATTCTTTCCGCTTCCCGGGACCTGATCGTGGGCGACCTTTCCCGGTAACCCTCTCGGAAATTAAAATTGCAGCCTTCAATCTGTCTACCCCGCAATTCTACACGCCGGATTCTTGTCGGTTCTGTGCCCGTAGGGGGCGGAGCCCCCATCGTCGTTCAGTCCATGACCAAGACCGACACCCGCAATGTATCCGCCACCGTGGCCCAGATCCGTCGCCTGGAAGAAGCGGGCTGCGAGGTGATCCGGGTTGCGGTTCCAGACCGGGAGGCCGCGGGGAAACTGGGAGAAATCAGGAAAAGAATCCGGATCCCCCTGATTGCCGACATTCACTTCGATTACCGTCTCGCCCTGGAAGCCCTGGAGCAGGGAGTTGCCGGCCTTCGTCTGAATCCGGGCAATATTGGCAGCCGGGAGCGGGTGGCCAGGGTCGTCCATGCCGCCCGGGAGCGGAAGGTCCCCATCCGGATCGGGGTGAACGCCGGGTCTCTGGAAAAAGCCCTGCAAAAAAAATACGGGGGGCCAGCGCCCGAGGCCCTGATGGAGAGCGCCCTAGCCCATGTCCGCCTGCTGGAAGACCTGGATTTCAACCTGATCAAAATCTCCCTGAAGGCTTCCGACCCGCTCTCCACGGTTGAGGCCTACCAGAAGATCTCCCGGGTCACGGATTACCCGCTGCACATCGGGGTGACCGAGGCCGGGCCCCCTTTCTCCGGGGGCATCAAATCGGCGGTGGGTCTGGGGATTCTTCTTTACCAGGGGATCGGGGACACCCTGCGGGTCTCCCTGACCGCCGACCCGGTCCTGGAAGTGAGGGCGGCCTATCATATTCTGCGATCTCTCGGTTTGCGCCGCAGGGGGGTGGAAATCATCTCCTGTCCCCTCTGCGGGCGAAGCCAGACCCGTCTTCTTCCGGTGGTGCGAAAAATAGAAGCGAAAGTTGCCCTCTGGCCCGAGCCTCTGCAAATTGCCGTCATGGGTTGCCCGGTGAACGGCCCGGGCGAGGCCAGGGAGGCCGATGTGGGCATTGCCGCGGGCAAAGGGGTGGCGCTCCTTTTCCGCAAAGGGAAAGTCCTGCGCAGAGTCAAAGAGACGGAAATGGTCGGGGCCCTCCTGGAGGAAGCGGAGGCCCTCCGAAAACAAGCCTGAAAGGGACGGTTCATGCGGTATTCGAAGAAACTCCTTCAAACCTTAAGAGAAGACCCGGCCGATGCCGAGGCGATCAGTCATAAATTGATGGTGCGGGCGGGGATGGTGCGGCAGCTGGCCGCCGGGCTTTACATCCACTTACCCCTGGGGCTCCGTTCCCTGGAAAAGGTGAACCGCATCATCCGGGAAGAAATGAACGCCATCGGCGGGCAGGAGATCACCATGCCCATTCTCCACCCCGCCGAAGTCTGGCAGCAGTCCGGAAGGTGGTATGACATCGGGGACGAGATGTTCCGCCTGAAAGACCGGAACCAGCGGGATATGGTTCTGGGAATGACCCACGAGGAGATCATCGCCTGGCTGGCCGCGCGGGAGATCCGGTCCTACCGGGACCTCCCCCAGATCTGGTACCAGATCCAGACCAAGCTGCGGGACGAAGCCCGCCCCAAGAGCGGGGTCCTGCGCACCCGGGAATTCCTGATGAAAGACTCCTACACCCTGGACCTGGACGCGGCCGGGCTGGACCAGAGCTACCAGCTCCACTACGAAGCCTATGTCAAGATCTTCAGCCGGTGCGGGGTGAAGTTCTACGCCGTGGAGAGCGACCCGGGCATGATGGGCGGAGCGGGAGCCCACGAGTTCATGGCCCCCAGCGAGGCGGGCGAGGACGAAGTGGCCCTCTGCGAGAAGTGTGGCTATGCCGCCAATGTGGAACTGGCCCAATCCACCCCTGTCCCCCCTTCTTTCCCTTCCTGGAAATTCGAGGAGGTGGCCACCCCGGATTCCCGGACCATCGAAGAAGTCTGCGCCTACCTGGGGATTTCTCCCCGGCTCACCATCAAGTCTTTGCTGCTGATGGCCGAAGATAAACCGGTGATGGCCCTGGTCCGGGGAGACCAGCAGCTCCACGAGAAAAAATTCCGGGCCCTGGTGGGGGAATTCCGGCCCGCCCACCGGGAGGAGGTCAAGGAATTCACCGGCGTGGAAGCAGGGTTTCTCGGCCCGGCCAGGCTTTCGCCCAAACAGCCTATTTCCATGATCGCCGATACCTCCCTTAGGCAAGGAGTTTTCGTCGCCGGTGCCAACCGGGAGGGTTATCATCTGCGCGGGGTTGTGCCGGGAGAACATTTCTCCGCCCGGTTCGCCGACATTCACCTGGCCATGTCTGGGGATGCCTGCCCCAAATGCCAGGCGCCCCTCAAGGTGGAAAAGACCATCGAGATCGGCAACATTTTCAAGCTGGGAACCAAGTACTCCATCCCCCTCAAGGCCCTGTACCTGGACCGCCAGGGGCAGGAAAAACCGATCGTCATGGGAAGCTACGGAATCGGACCGGCGCGGATCATTGCCGCCGCCGTGGAGCAGAACCACGACCCCAACGGCATCATCTTCCCTCTATCCATAACCCCCTTCGAGGCGCACCTCTTGCCCGTGAATTTAAAGCAGGGGACCGTCGGGGAGGAAGCCGAGAAACTCTATCAGGGCTTATCTTCGGCCGGGGTGGAAACTCTCTTCGACGACCGGGAAGAGGCGCCGGGGGTGAAGTTCAAGGACGCCGATCTCCTCGGGTCGCCGCTGCGCCTGACCCTCAGCAACAAAACCCTGAAAGAGAAAGCCGCGGAGGTCAAGGTGCGGCGGACCGGGGAAGTGCGGATGGTTCCCCTGGATCAGGCCGTTTCCTGGGTGAAGGAGTGGCTCGCCGATCAGAAGAAAAAATAGTTTCGGGTCTCGGGTTTCGAGTTTCGGGTCAAAAACCAGGGACCTCGAATGGTTGAACCCGAAACCCGGAACCCGGACTTTCGAACCTGTTGTCGGTAACCTGGATTTTTAAACTTCGAGTCCATTGCCTTTAACTCGAAACCCGAAACCCGGAACTCGAAACTCTTTTCATGATTCGCCTCAACGACATACTGGAAAAAGTCAGCCGCAACTTTCCCGGCGCCGACCTGAGGCCGATCGAGAAGGCCTACGTCTACTCCGCCAAGGTTCACCTGGGCCAGGTTCGTCTCTCGGGCGAACCCTACCTCATTCATCCCCTGGAAGTTTCCGCCATCCTGGCGGACATGAAGATGGATATCGCCACCGTGGTGGCGGGCCTCCTCCACGACACGGTGGAAGACACCCTGGCCACCTCGGAGGAGATCAAAGGGCTGTTCGGACCGGAGATCGCCGCCCTGGTGGACGGCCTTACCAAGATCAGCAAGATGACCCTGGCCACCCATGAGGAGGAGCAGTCGGAAAACTTCCGGAAGATGCTCCTGGCCATGGCCAAGGACATCCGCATCGTCATTATCAAGCTTGCCGACCGGCTCCATAACATGCGCACCCTCCAGTACCTGCCCCCGGAGAGCCAGACGCAGATTTCCCGGGAGACGCTGGACATCTACGCCCCCATCGCCGGCCGGCTGGGCATCGACCGGATCAAGACAGAGCTGGAAGACCATGCCCTGCGCTATCTCCACCCGGAGGAATATCGCCAGCTGGCGGAGGGCATCGCCTGGAAAAAGGAGGAGCGGGAGAAATACATTCAGGAGGTCAGCTCGATCATCTCCGAAAAACTGGCTTCCTACGGACTGGTGGGAAAGGTCAGCGGCCGGCCGAAGCACTTCTTCAGCATCTACCGGAAGATGAAGGCTCAGAACCTGGAATTCGAGCAGGTCTTCGACATCATCGCCTTCCGCATTATTCTGGGGGAGGTCAAGGACTGCTACGAGGCCCTGGGCATCATCCATTCCCTCTGGAAGCCGGTTCCGGGCCGCTTCAAGGATTATATCGCCATGCCCAAGACCAACGGGTACCAGTCCTTGCATACCACGGTCATCGGCCCTTACGGCGAGCGGGTGGAGATTCAAATCCGCACCGAAGAAATGAACCGCACGGCCGAGGAAGGAATTGCCGCCCACTGGCAATACAAGGAAGGAAAGGCCTTCGACCCCAAAGACAGCAAGCAGATTTCGTGGGTGCGCCAGCTTCTGGAGTGGCACCAGGACCTGCGCGACCCCCGGGAGTTCATCGAAACCGTCAAGATCGACCTCTTCCCGGACGAGGTCTACGTGTTTACCCCGAAGGGGGCAGTCAAGCAGTTTCCCATCGGGGCCACCCCGGTGGACTTCGCCTACAGCATTCACACGGAGATCGGCCACCAGTGCGTGGGGGCCAAGGTCAACGGGAAGATTGTCCCCCTCCGCTATCAGCTCCAGAACGGGGATACGGTGGAGATCGTCACCTCGCCGAATCACCGTCCCAGCAAGGACTGGCTCAAGTTCGTCAAGAGCGTCCGGGCGCGGACCAAAATCCGCCAGTTGATCAAGACCGAGGCCCGGGAGCGCTCGGTGGACCTGGGGCGGGAAATCTGCGAGCGGGAGTTCAAGAAATACCACCTCGATTTCGCCAAGTTTCTGAAGTCCGAAGATCTGAAAAAGGTGATCGGGGAATTCTCCTTCCAGTCCACCGATGACCTGATGGCCGAGGTCGGTTACGGCAACATCTCCTGCAGGCAGATCGTGGGGAAGATTCTCCCGCCGGACAAGCTCGACAAGGGCAAGGTCGAAGAGTCCCGCCTGAAACGGCTGGCGGACCGGATCCGCCGCGAACCGTCGGGCATCCAGATCCGGGGAATCCGGGACATGATGGTCCGCTTCGGCAAATGCTGCAACCCCCTTCCCGGGGACCGGATCAACGGGTACATCACCCGGGGACGGGGAGTTACGGTGCACACCGCCGATTGCCCCAATGTTCTGGGCAGCGACCCGGAACGCCTGATCCAGGTTTCCTGGAACCTCCAGGAGAAGGCGGTTCACGCCGTGCGGGTGCGGGTGACCTGCAACGACAAGAAAGGGTTGCTGGCCGACATCGGCGCCGCTCTGGCCTCCTCGGAGATCAACATCCTCCAGGCCCATGTGGTCACCACCGAGGACCGGAAGGCCGTCTGCAATTTCGAACTGGAGGTGAGGGACCTCAAGCACCTTCAGGCGGCCTTCCGAACGCTGACCAAGCTCAAGGATGTCATCAAGGTGGAACGGATGCGGGGGGCGCCCTCAGGGGAGAGGGAAGAAGCGGAGAGGGAAACCTAATGCAGTTTCGGGTTTCGAGTTTCGTGTTTCGAGTTAGAAAATTGATGTCGTTAACGCGAAACTCGAAACTGTTTTTAGACGGCTTTTACGACCCGGCCGGAACGAAGGCAGCGGGTGCAAACCCGGACCCGGCGGGGGGTTCCATTCTGGATGGCATGAACCCTTTGCAGGTTGGGATACCACCGGCGTTTGGTTTTAATGTTGGAATGACTCACCTTATGCCCCACCTGAGGGCTCTTTCCACAAATCGCGCATGCCCGGGCCATTGAAATCCTCCCCAAAGAAAAACAAATAGCAGGGATCCCTCCCTGCTTTTCCCCCCTTATAGCATATAAAGGGGGGGGTGAGCAAGCGAATTTTCAGCTTTCCAGACTTCCTGCCTGGAATAATGGAATATTGGAATAATGGAATGATGGAGTGCAAAGCAGCGAGGTTGCTTCTTTTTGCCCTTTTGTTTTTTCCCATTATTCCATCATTCCATCATTCCATTATTCCATGCCCCCGGTTCATCGATCGAAGATTTTGGCCGGAGGGTTGATCATGAAAGAATCCGGAGCCTTGGGCATCCCCTTGGCCAGAACCCGGTGTCCCTGAATCTCCAGCCGCCCCTGGGCGTACATCTGGATGGCCTGGGAATAAATCTTGTGCTCCTGTTTCAGGATCCGGGCGTTCAGCGCGTCCGCCGTATCATCGTCATACACGGGGACCACGGCCTGGATGATGATCGGGCCCGTATCCGTGCCCACGTCCACAAAATGAACCGTGCACCCGGCGAACTTGACCCCGTAGTCAATCTGGGTCTGCCAAACATGGGTTCCCGGAAAAGCAGGAAGGAGAGCCGGATGGATGTTGATCACCCGCATGGGGAAGGCCCGGAGAAGCACGGGGGTAATAATCCGCATGAAGCCGGCCAGGACCACCAGTTCCACTCCATGGGCTCTCAAAGCCTCCACCAGTTTCTGATCGTACTCTTCCCTCTTCAGCCCCCGATGCGGAATGACCAGGGAGGGAATCCCGTGCTTTTGGGCCCGCTCCAGGGCGTAGACGTCGGGAACGTTGCTGATCACGATCTTGATTTTGGCATCCACCCGCCCCGCTTCGATGTTGTCGATGATGGCTTGCAAGTTGGACCCGCTTCCTGAAACCAGGACGCCGAGGTTGACCATATTCCTCCTTACAGGTAAGAGATCGGATTTTCCCGGGGGTAGAGTTTTCTCACAATTTCACCGATCGGGTAGGCCTTCTCCTTCCAGCGCTTCAACCGGGCGATGACCCCCTTCACTTCGCCGGCGGGCACAGCCAGGATCATCCCGACGCCGTTATTGAAGGTGCGCAGCATTTCCTCTTCCTCCACATTCCCCCCCTGCCGGATGACCTCGAAGATGGGGGGAACCGGCCAGGCCCCCCTCCAGACCAGCGCTTTGCATCCCGGAGGGATCACCCGGGGCAGGTTATCCGTGATTCCGCCGCCGGTGATGTGGGCCATTCCGTGGACGGGGAAATTCTTGATCAGGTCCAGAAGAGGTTTGACGTAGATCTTGGTGGGGACCAGCAGCTCTTCGCCGATGTTTCGTCCAAGGCCTTTGACCCGGCTGCCGGGCTTCAACCTCATTCTTTCGAAAAGGACTTTCCGGGCCAGGGAGTATCCGTTGCTGTGCAAACCACTTGAGGCGATCCCCACGAGCTGGTCCCCCGCCCGGATGGCGGACCCGTCGATGACCTTGCGTTTCTCCACAACCCCCACGGTAAAACCGGCCAGGTCGTACTCCCCTTCCCGATAGAAAGAAGGCATCTCCGCCGTTTCTCCCCCGATCAGGGCGCAGCCGGCCTGAAGGCATCCCCGAGCCACCCCTTTGACGATCTGGGTGGAAACCCCCAAAGAGATCCTGCCCGTGGCCAGGTAATCCAGGAGGAAGAGAGGTTCAGCCCCCTGCACGACCACGTCGTTGACGCACATGGCCACGAGGTCGATCCCCACCGTGTCGTGCTTTCCGGTCATGAAGGCAACCTTCAGTTTCGTCCCCACCCCGTCGGTGGAGGCAACCAGGATAGGATTCTTGTATTTTCTCGCTTTCAAGGCGAAGAGCCCCCCAAATCCGCCGATGTCCGTCACTACTTCAGGTCGGAAGGTCTTCCGCACCAGCGGCCGGATCAGATCCACGAACTTATTCCCCGCATCGATGTCCACGCCGGCGCCCCGGTAGGTCATTCGTTTGGCCACTTCCCATCCTCCCGTTCGCGATTGATAACTATTTCTAATGAAAGGACGGTCAAATGTCAACAAATGAAATCTTCCTGTCCATCCCCTTTTTCCATTCTCGTTGGGGTCCGGGCTGGAGGAATTCGGATCATCATCCTAAGGCGGTAGTTCTTCCATTGGACCGGGCCTGTCCTGGCAAAATTGTAAGGATGAAATAATTCTGCGCATCCGTCCCCCTGTAGCTATTTCGTCGCTGGCCTCTCTTTGCGGATGCCAGGCGTGGAGGCTATTCAAAAGGTATGATCCCGCCGAGCCTGATGATCCGAATTCCTTCAG
>JAPLIW010000015.1 GCA_026388915.1 Deltaproteobacteria bacterium | reverse complement strand
TCCGGATTTCCCACCAGAAGATTCGCCGCCGAAAGAGCAAAGGGGTCCAGCGCCCCGGCAATGCCCACGCCGTAGCTCTGATACCCCCAGCGTCCCTGGTCCTGGATGGTGGTGAAAAGGCCGGGTTTCAATACTTCAATCATAAAAAAACTAAATAATTTTTTTCTCGCAGAGCCCGCAGAGGCCGCAGAGTTGAGGGCCCGCAAATAGATAGCCGATCAAGTCCTGGTTTTGTATTTTGACATTCATGTAAGTCTTCTCTGTGGCCTCTGTGTGCTCTAGCGAAGCGGGCGAGAGAAACGCCTTTGTCTTTCCCGGTTAATCTCGATTCCTTTTTCTAAATTCCTTTTCATCAATGGAATAAAACCGGGCACAATCCCCGGCCTGGAAAAAGGAAGGTGGATTCTTTTCGAGATCAAAAAGCTTGAGGGGGGTTCGGCCGATCAGCTGCCATCCTCCCGGTGACTCTACCGCGTAGATGCCGGTCTGCAAGCCCCCGATTCCCACCGAACCCGCCGGGACTTTGGTTCTCGGGCTGGCTAAACGGGGAGCCTGAATCTTGGGGGGTACGATCCCCATGGCTGCAAACCCAGGAGAGAACCCCACTACGTACACAAGATAAGTTTGCCCGGTGTGCAGGCGGATTACTTCTTCCTCGGAGATCTGATTGTGCCGGGCCACGAAGGAAAGGTCGGGCCCGTGTTCCCCCCCGTAGAGAACCGGGACTTCTTTGGCAGGGACGGCTGCTTCCTCTTCTGCGGACCTTGAGCCCAAGAACTCTTTGGCCCAGGCGGTCGTCCCCGAATAGGAGAGAAGAAAAGGGTCATAGTACACCAGGGCCGAGCAGTAGGAGGAGATCATCTCCCCGATTCCGGGGATCTTGTGAGCACTTGCCCTGCGGAAGAATTCCTGGACCCGGAGGTTAATCTCCGGGCTGATCTCCGTCCCGAATTCAACGAGGAGGGCCTGGTCTCCGGCGGGTCGTATCCTGGGAGCTTCATCCATCCCTTACTGCCCCATGGGTTTGACCGCGATGGCGGCCTTCTTGAACTCCTCCCTGATCTTCTGAAGGATGGTGGTGGCCGTAGGGGTGTCTCCATGGACACAGAGGCTCTCGGCTTTGACCGGAAGCTTCGTGCCGTCGTGGGCGATGACGTATCCTTCTTTCACGATGATCAGCGCCTGCCTGGCGGCCTTCTCCGGGTCGTGGATGACTGAACCGGCGATCTTCCGGGACTGGAGCGTCCCGTCCGGGTTGTACACGCGGTCGGCGTACACCTCTTCCACGTAGCGAACCCCGACTTCCCTGGCCGCCCGGACCATGACGGTTCCGGCGAGGGCCACGAAGAGGATGTCCTTGCTGAAACGGAGGGCGGCCCGGGCGAGGGCCTTGGAGACTTCCAGGTCCACAAAAGCCACATTGCTCAGGGCGCCATGGGCCTTGATGTGCTGCAGAGGCAGGCCCCAGGCCCTGGCAAAGGCGTAGAGCGCCCCCATCTGGTAGAGCATGTAATTTTCGATCTCGCCGACGGAGAGGTCCAACCGCCTCCGGCCGAACCCCATCAGGTCCGGATACCCGGGGTGGGCGCCGACCCCCACTCCTTTCTCCTTCGCCATTCGAACCGTCTGTTCCATCACCATGGGGTCCCCCGCGTGCCACCCGCAGGCGATGTTGGCCGAGGAGATGTAGTCCATCACTTCCGCGTCCCGGCCCAGCTTGTAAACGCCGAAACTCTCCCCCATGTCGCTGTTGATGTCGATCCGATCCGGCATCATGACCTCCTTTGGTATCACCCCAGAGACACAGAGAACACAGAGATACAACAAGAAAATGGAATATTGGAATATTGGAATTTTGGGATAATGATTAAAACAAAGGACCTTTTGCTATGGAAACTCAGTAGCACTTAAAGTTTCCAGTATTCCAATGTTCCATTATTCCTTTCTTCTTCTCTGTGTACTCTGTGCCTCTGTGGTGAAAGATCTCTATTTTTTAGGGCCGTGGAGGTGGCAGGCCACCCAGTGGTTGGGCTCGATTTCCAGGAGAGGGGGAATCTCGACGGGACAAGGCTCGAATTTATGCGTGCAGCGGGTGTGGAAGTTGCAGCCCGGAGGGGGGTTGATGGGGCTGGGAACCTCTCCCTGCAGGATGATCCGCTTCCGCTCCAGGGTTGGGTCCGGTATGGGGTTGGCGGAAAGCAGGGCCTGCGTATAAGGGTGTTTGGGGTCGCGGTAAAGGTCGTCGCTCATCGCCAGTTCGGCAATCCGCCCCAGGTGCATCACGCAGACCCGGTCGCTGATATGTTCGACCACATGAAGGTCATGGGCGATGAAGAGGTAGGTCAGGTGAAACTCGTCCTGCAGGTCTTCCAGGAGGTTGAGCACCTGGGCCTGGATGGAAACGTCCAAAGCCGATACGGGCTCGTCGGCGATGATCAACTTGGGATTCAGGGCCAGGGCCCGGGCGATCCCGATACGCTGTCGCTGTCCGCCGCTGAACTCGTGGGGATAGCGGTTGATGTGCTCCGGCCGAAGGCCGACCACCTCGATCAGCTTGACAACCCTTTCCTGCCTTTCTTTCCGGGTGCCGATCTTGTGGATGATCAGGGGTTCTTCGATGATGGAGCCGACGGTTTTGCGGGGATTCAGGGAAGAATAGGGATCCTGGAAGATGATCTGCATCTGCCGCCGCAGCTGGCGCAGCCGCTCGGAGTCGTACTGAATAATATCCTCGCCCTCGAAGAAGATATTCCCCTCGGTGGGCTCTTCAAGACGAAGGATGCAACGGCCCAAGGTTGATTTCCCGCAACCCGACTCCCCCACCAGTCCCAGGGTCTCACCCCGGCGGATGGTCAGGTTGACCCCCACCACGGCCTGGACGAAAGTCTTCGACCGGGACAAAAAATGGGCCCGCACCGGAAAGAATTTCTTCAGTCCTTTGACTTCAACCAGATTCCCGTTGGTGTTCATCGGTTTGCTTTTGCTGACGGCTGATGGCTGATCGCTGACCGCTATTTTTTCTCATGCAGCCAGCACCGCACCATATGTCCAGGCTCTGCTTCGATCAACTGCGGTTCTTCCACGCATTTTTCAAAGACATATTTACACCGGTTGGAAAACTTGCATCCCGGGGGAAGTTCCAGCAGCGAAGGAACCAACCCGGGGATCGCCTCCAACCTCGCCTTGCGGGCGTGGTCTTGATCCAATCGGGGGATCGATTTCAGAAGGCCTTGCGTGTAGGGATGCATCGGGTTACCAAAGATCGGTTTTACCTCGGTATACTCCACGATCCGCCCCGCATACATGACCGCCACTTTCTGGGCCGTCTCGGCGATCACCCCCAGGTTGTGGGTGATCAGAATCACCGACATCCCCTTGTCCCTCTGGAGACGGTTCATCAGTTCCAGAATCTGTGCCTGGATGGTCACGTCCAAAGCCGTAGTCGGCTCGTCGGCAATCATCAATTTCGGGCTGCAGGCCAGGGCCATGGCGATCATGGCCCGCTGGCGCATGCCTCCGCTCAACTGGTGGGGATATTCCTGGACCCGCCGTTCCGGGGAGGGAATTCCCACCAACTTGAGCATCTCGACGGACCGGTCCCAGGCCGCTTTACGGGACATGCCCTCGTGAAGACGCAGGACCTCCGAGATCTGGTCGCCGATCTGGAAGACCGGGTTCAGGGAGGTCATGGGCTCCTGGAAGATCATGGAGATGGAGCGGCCCCGGATCTTTCGCATCGCCGCCTCGGAAAGGTCCAGCAGGTTTGTTCCGCCGAAGAGGATTTCTCCCTGGGTGATCTTTCCCGGAGGATCGGGGATGAGGCGCATGACCGAGAGGGCGGTGACGCTTTTCCCGCAGCCCGATTCTCCGACGACCCCCAGAGTTCCCCCTTCTTTCAGCTCCAGGTCCACACCGTCGACGGCCTTGGCCACTCCCTCATCGGTGAAAAAATAAGTGTGGAGGTTGCGGATGGTGAGAAGAAAATTATTTTCGCCAGCCATGGAATGTTTTTTGTTTTCGTCAACTTCTCTGGACTTTTGAAGGTTTTAAAATACTCCAGGTTCCTCTTTTTGTCAAACGAAACTCAACAGTTCCATAACGGAATGCCCGGGGAGCTGGGACACCAATAAATCCGCAATCCGCAATCCGCAATCAACAACAGGGAGTTACCGGCTTCAGGACCACTTTCTCCTTGCGGGCCAGCTTGATCAGTTCCACCAAATTTCCCACCAGGGCCTTGTGGAGGCGTTTCCCTTTTTCGGCCGTGGAAAGAGTCGGGTCTCCGGTGACTCCGCTGGGCTCGGTCGCTTTCCGGAAGCTCTCCAGGGATGAAGGGGTGAGGGCTCGATCGGCTATGACATAGGGGTCGGGGACATGGAATTTCTTCTTGGGGGGCAGATTCTTCACCGCCTTCTTAATGTTTACCAGTTCAGGATGAATGTGCATCATGTGGGAGGTTTCCAGCTCTTCCGCGTGGCCGACTCCGCCCGGGGGAGATTCCTTAATCTTCCGGGACACCGTATCCCCGAGATAGAAAGGATCCGCGATGGTGACATAGGCGCCGGTCTCATTTCGGATGCGGGTGGCGGCAATCTGCAGCGGCGGGAGGTTGGCCATGCGGTGACCGTTGATGACGATGAGCCGCTTGAAGCCGTCACCCGGATCAGGGTCTCCGGGGTGATGGAGATGGTCCCCGGATAAGCCATGTGGTGGGGAGACCAACCGTACCAGCAGGGAGGGGCCACGATCGTTTTGGTGATCCGCGCCGCATCCTCGGCCAGGCGATTGGCCACCAGAGCATCATTCCCCAGGGGAAGATGAAGGCCGTGCTGTTCTGTGGACCCGAAAGGGACGATAATGACGCTGTCTTTCTTCAGATAATCTTTGATTTCAGCCCAGGTCCATTGGTAGAGATACAATTTTTCCATGATCTTCCTTTCCATTCCCCATTCATTTTTTTAATAGCATCTTAAGGGATTTTCTTGCGGAGAACAAGCAGATATGGCAGCCCGGATGATTTTTTATTCCGAATTCCCCATTTCGCATTTGTTTTCATCCCTGCCGCTGCAGCCGGGCTTTGGGATTCAGGAAATCATTCAGCCAATCTCCCACCAGGCTGAGGCTCAGAACGGTGAGAAAGATGGCGATTCCCGGAAAGGTCACCGTCCACCAGGCCTGGCGAATGTAAACCCTGGAGGACCCGATCATATATCCCCAGCTCATCACGTTGGGGTCTCCCAGGCCTAAGAAGCTGAGGCCGGCCTCGAAAAGGATCGCCACGCCTACTCCAAGGGATGCGTTGACGATCATGGGAGGAAGGGCGTTGGGAAGAATTTCGCGGGTGATGATTCTTGTGCTTTGCGAGCCCGCCGCCCGGGCGGCGGTGACGAAATCACGTTCGCGGAGGGACATGAATTCCGCCCGCAGGATCCGCGCCGTTCCCGTCCAAGTGGAAATGCTGATGGCCAGGATAATCGTCCAAAGAGACGGCTGGAACAGGGCCACCACCACCATGGCTAGGATGAAGGCCGGGATGACTTGAAAGAACTCAGTCAAGCGCATGAGCGCTTCATCGATGAACCCCCCATGGTACCCCGCCAGCGCTCCGAAGATGATCCCGATGGTCATCATCAGGGCGGCTGCGGTGATGCCCACCATCAGGGAAGTTCGGGAGCCCTGGATAATCCCGGCTAAAACATCCCTTCCCAGATAATCCGTACCCAGGGTGAACCGGCCGCCGGGGGATAGGAACTTTTTCCCCTGGATTTCAAAGGGACTGACCGGA
>JAPLIW010000319.1 GCA_026388915.1 Deltaproteobacteria bacterium | reverse complement strand
ACTAGCGTTTACAGCCGACGGCGGGTTGAGCGTTCAGCCGCTGGAGACGGCGCCGGTGGAAGAAAACGAGAAAGTCGTCATCCGCGCCCCGGGGTTCAACGGCCGGCCTTTTTCCCTGCAGGCTTCCCTGGTGCGGAACTCCCTTCGGAAAGGCAGGCGGGAGTGGGGATGTGAGTTCACCATCGCCGACGTGTCGGCTTTCCAGGAAATTGTGGGCTTTGTCTATGGCGACAGCCGCCGCTGGGTCCAATTCTGGGAGCAGCGGAAATCCCAGCAGGTCCGGATCTCCCGGGGCTTCTTGCACCTGTTGCGGATCGGCTGGAAGGGCGCGATCCGGAATTTCAAGGGGGTCCTTTTCCCCCAATGGCAGAAATGGGTTCAATCCACCCGGGCTCTTCCTGGGAAGGTGGCCTTCGCCCTTTCCCTGCGGAGAAAGATCCTGCGGGCCCTCTTTGCCGGGCTCCCGAAGCCGGCCCCGGCCATGCCGACCTCTGCGGAGAAGAACGGGTAGCCAATTCTGTTTTTTTGGCCTACAATAAGGTATAAACCCCGGAGGACTCCGTACCGCTCATGCGACCGAAAGCTGCTTTTCCTTCCCTTTTTATTCATTATTTCGTTGTTCCACGATTCCATTATTCCTTTCTTTTGCATTCTCTGAGCCCTCTGCGCTCCCTGCGGTTCATCGTTATTTTTTTAATCGTTTTTCCGAAAGAATTCATCCCCTGAGGCAATCATGAAAAAAAATCCAGGTTCCGAGATAGATAAAAGAAAGGAGGGTAGGGTGATAAGAAATCTTGTTTTCTTCGGGGTGAGCCTGCTTTTCTGGGGCTCCTTCGCTTTCCCGGTGCAGGCCCAGGACCTGGTGAAGCTGAAGCTCCCCCTGACCAAGCTGGCCCCGGTTCAGACGACCAGGCTGGTGGGGAATTTTGGGGGACTCGGGGTGAAACTTCCCATTCCCGAACGGTGGCAGATCGAGAAGGCCACCCTCCATTTTTCTTATGTAAACTCCACGGCCCTGATCTCCCGGACCTCCCGTCTCATCGTCCTCCTGAACGGCCGGCCGCTGGCCCAGGTGACCCTCCAGCCCCAGTCTCCGGTGGGGGATGTGGAGGTCTTTCTCCCGCCTCGCCTGCTGAAACCGGGGTACCAGGACCTGGAATTCAACGCGATCCAGCACTACACCCTGGATTGCGAAGACCCCACCGTCCCGGAGCTGTGGACCATTCTGGAGCTGGATAAATCCTACATCGAGTTTCAATACCGCCTGAAACCGGTCCCCCTCCAGCTGAAGGCCATATCCGACTTCCTCTTCGATTCCCGGCTCAGCGGAGAAAACCGGATCCACCTGGTGATCGAAGAGCTTTCCGCCGAGATCGCCGAGCTGGCCGGAGTCATTACCAGCGGGCTGGCGGTCCGGTTTGATTACCGGCCGGTCGTCTTTTCGGTCTCCCAGACCCCGCAGCCCCGGATGGACAATGTCCTCATCGGCGAGGCGAAGTTCGTGAAAGGGGTCCTGGGGGAGCGGAGCCCGGAGGTGAAGGGCGCCTTCCTTTCCCTGATGCACCTCCCGCTCAAGGAAGAAGGCGGGGCCCGGAGGGGGTTGAGCGACGCGGGCCATGCCCTGATCGTGGTTTCGGGGGAGAAATTCGAACAGGTACGGGATGCCGCCCGGACTCTAGCTTCGATTTCCTTTCCCTATCCCGGAACGCCCTCCATGGAAGTGAAAGAAATCCGCTTTCCCCCGGCAGAGGAGTCCAAGGGGAAAACCTTGGTCGCCCCCGGGGAGAAGTATGCCTTCCAGACCCTGGGCTTTGAGACCACCACCTTCCGCGGGATGCGGCCAGGGTCCCGGTCCGTCGACTTGCGGATTCCCTCCCATCTCATGGCCAAATCGAACGATTTTTTCTGGGTCTCCCTGCACATGGCCTACGGCAGCAGCATGCGCAAGGATTCGGTCCTGAATGTCTTCTTCAATGATAACTATATTTCTTCTATTTTCCTGGAAAACCCCCAGGGGGGGATCTTCCGGAATTACCAGATCCCCATTCCCGCCTACCAGATGAAAAGAGGGCGAAACCTCCTCACCTTCAGCCCGGCCCTTACCCCGCTCATCACCGGGCGGTGCGAATACATCCAGACCGAGAATCTTCTGCTCACCATCTTCGGCGACTCTTCTTTGCGGACGCCACCCATGGCCAGCTGGGTGGACCTCCCCCGGATGGAGCTCTTCTTCCAGGACGGCTTCCCCTTTACCCGTTGGCCAGACGGCCGGGAGACGGTCATTTTCCTTGCCGAAAAGAGCATGAACACGCTCTCGGCGGCCCTGAACCTGCTGGCCATTTCTTCCCAGAAGATCGGGTATCCCGCCTTCGGCGTACGTTTCACCTTCGAGCCGCCCAAAGACCCGAACCGGGAAATCCTCGTGGTGGGACCGGTCCCCCAGATCCCCCAGGATCTCCTGAAGGGGGCACCGGTCAAGTTAAGCCGGGACGGGTCGATCTCCTATCCCCAGCTGAAGAAGCCGGACCCGGAATCCAAGGGCGAGGATTCCTGGATCCGGAGGCTCCTGAGCCGGTTTATCTCTCCGCCCGCGGTGGAAAGGACTTCTTCTCCCCCCTGGGGGGCTTTCAGCCAGCAGGTGAGCGGCCTGGGCGCACAGAGGGCGGTACTCAGCCAGTTTCAATCTCCCTACCAGATCGGGAGGTCGGTGGTCCTCTTGAGCGCCGCTTCCTCCGAGGAGTTATTGCGGGGAGCGGTGATGATGTGGGAACCGGTGGTCCAGGGGCGGATCGCGGGGGACCTGGCCATCCTGGAACTCTCTTCGCCCGAATTTCAGGTGGCCAGCGCGGAGATGGGCTCGAAGTATTATGTGGGGGAAAGGGGGCCGGTCTCCCGCTTGAGCTCCCTTCTCTATACCTATCCCTGGCTCTTCCTGGGGCTCCTGGTCGTGGCCTTCATCATCCTCGCCTACGCCATTCATCATCTGCTGAAGAAGCAGCGGCGGAAGCGGATCGGCCATGAAACTTAGGAAGATCCTCCTGGGCCTGGTCCTGCTCCTGGCCTGGGGGACGGCCTATGCCCAGCCGGCGAAGGATTGGGAAGCCTACAAGAAGCGCTTCGTCTCTCCCGATGGACGGGTGGTGGACTTTCTCCAGGGCCAGATCAGCCATTCCGAAGGCCAGGGATACGGCCTGCTGCTGGCGGTCCTGCAGGACGATCCCAAAGCTTTTTCTCCGCTCTGGAATTGGACCCGGGACAACCTGCGGATGAGGAAAGGAGACTCCCTCCACGCCTGGAAGTGGGGCCAGCGGCCCAACGGGCAGTGGGCGGTCCTGGATTACAACAACGCCACCGACGGAGACATCCTCATCGCCTGGGCCCTCCTGAAGGGGGCCAGGAAATGGAAGAACGAAGTTTACCGCGGCCAGGCCAGGGAGATTGTGAAGGCCGTGCGGGAGAACCTGGTCGTCCAGCGGCGGGGAAAGCTCCTGGTCCTGCCGGGGTATTACGGATTTGTGCTGAAAGAGGGAGAGGTCCTCAACCCCTCCTACCTGATCTTCCCGGCCTTCAGGGAATTTGCGGAGGTGGAAGAGCCGCAGTTCTGGAAGAAGGTCTACGAGGATTCCCTGGAGGTCTTGCAGAAATCCGCTTTCGGGCGCCTCAGCCTGCCCGCGGACTGGATCCTGATGAAAGAATCCGGAACCTCCATTTACCAGGAGAGGAGCCGCTTCTTCGGCTATGAGGCCGTCCGCATCCTCCTCTACCTGGCCTGGGACGGAAGCCTGGGAACCTTGCCCGGGGCGAAGGCTCTGCTGGATATGTATAAAAAACTCGGTTACGTTCCGCTGAACGTGGACCTGGTCATGAACAATATCTCCCTGGAAGAAGGGCCCGGGGGATATTATGCCGTCTACGGAAGGATGGCGCGGGACCTCGGGGAGGGAGAGCTCAGCCGCTCCCTTCTCCAAAGGGCCGCGAAGAAGGTTCAGGCAGAGAAAGACGATTACTATTCCCACAAGCGCTAACTTAATCCCCCCTTTGAAAAAGGGGGGAAGGGGGGATTTCAGTGGGGGCCGAGCTATGTTGAATTACAATGCAAATCTCAAAGACAAAGCCCGTCAATTGCGAAAAAATTTGACGGATAGTGAAAAGGCTCTTTGGTCACGCCTGAGGAATAAACAGCTTCTGGGCATCCAGTTTTATCGGCAGAAGCCAATCGGTGAGCATATTGTAGATTTCTTTGCGCCCAGGGTAAAATGGGTCGTGGAAGTGGATGGATCACAGCATACGCTGGGCGACCACGTTTAGAAAGATAGATTTCGAGATGGCTATTTAGCCTCTCTTGGTCTGAAGGTGTTGCGATTTAACCGTAGAGAAGTTCTGAAGGAAAGCGATGCTGTGGTGGAGGCTATCTATCGGATGATTGCCGATCAGCTGAATGCAGAAATCCCCCCTGGCCCCCCTTTGAAAAAGGGGGGAATTAAAGGAAAAACCCTCTAAGTTAGCGCTTATGCCCCTCGAGGGGGGAGGGGAGGGAGGGGGTGATTCCTTTTGGTTGCGGCTCTGCCGCGCTGTGTTCATCTGTGTCCAAATTTGAATTTTTTGGTTGCGGCGTAGCCGCGCTGTGCCCTCTGTGGCCAAAAGAAAGGAAAGATATGCGATTCGATGGAAGGTCCCCCGTGCAGATTCGCCCCATCAAGATTACCCGAAATTTTCTCAAGCATCCCGAAGGGTCCGTTCTGATTGAGCTGGGCAACACCAAGGTGATCTGCACCGCCAGCGTGGACGAAGACGTTCCCCGGTTCCTCAAGAATTCCGAACAGGGCTGGGTTACCTCCGAGTACGCCATGCTCCCCCGCTCCACCCTGACACGGACGACGCGGGAGTCAAGTACCGGCAGGGTCGGCGGGCGGACCCAGGAAATTCAGCGTCTGATCGGCCGCTCCCTTCGTTCGGTGGTGAATCTTACCTCTTTTGGGAAACGGACGATCTGGGTCGACTGCGATGTCATCCAGGCAGACGGGGGTACGCGGACGGCCTCCATCACCGGAGCCTTCGTGGCCCTGGTCGACGCCTTTGGAATCCTGCGGAAAAAAGGGGGCCTCACGGCCCCCCCGCTGAAAGATTCCGTGGCCGCCATTTCCGTGGGCATGATCGGGAAGAAAATCTACCTGGACCTTTGCTATGAAGAGGATTCCAAGGCGGATGTGGATATGAATTTTGTCATGACCGGAAGCGGCCGCCTGGTGGAGGTCCAGGGAACGGCGGAGCGCACCCCCTTTGAAGATCGGGACTTGAGGAGAATGACTGAAACCGCCAGGAAGGCCATCCGGCAACTCACGAAATTCCAGATGAAATCTCTGGGAAAATCGGAAGGCCTGTGGAAAAAATAGAGGTGGTCATCGCCACGCGGAATTCCGGCAAGCTCCGGGAGATTCAGGCCATTCTTTCTCCCCTGGGGTTGAAAATTTTATCCCTGCGGGATTTCCCTGAGATCCCCGAAATTATCGAGGACGGGCAGACTTTCGAAGAAAACGCGGTAAAGAAAGCCGCCGCCGTCTCCCGTCAGACCAGCCGGATGGCCATCGCGGATGATTCCGGCCTGGCGGTTGATGCATTGCAAGGGCGGCCCGGAGTCTTCTCCTCCCGTTATGCGGGAGAAAAAGCGACCGACGCGGAACGATACCAGAAGCTGCTCAAGGAAATGACTGGAACCCCTCAAGGAAAAAGGGGGGCCGCCTTCATTTGCGCGATGGCCGTCGCTTCACCGAAAGGAAAAGTGGAAGTGGTAGAGGGCGAATGCCGAGGAGAGATTGCCTTTGCCCCCAAAGGGAGCCATGGGTTTGGATACGATCCCGTTTTTTACCTTCCGGAATGGGGCAAGACCATGGCCGAGCTTGAGCCCGAGGTCAAGAATCGGATCAGCCACCGCGCGCGGGCCCTGGAGAAATTGAAGCAAGTTCTCCCAAAATTCCTGGAAGAAAACCGATAGAACAAATCCAAAGAATTTTTCTCTCGCAGAGCCCGCAGAGCTCGCAGAGTTAAAATCCCTTTTCATAACCTCCTCAAAAATGCATTTTTCCTCTCTCTTCGCCATCTGCCCATTCCGCATTCCGGATTCCGAATTCCGCATTTCTACGTTATCCTTGTCACCGATCTCCTCTTCATGATATAAACAAGGATGTCGGGGCGTAGCGCAGCCTGGTAGCGCACCTGCCTTGGGCGCAGGGGGTCGCCAGTTCAAATCTGGCCGCCCCGACCAATAATTTCAATAAGTTATACGGTGTCATTCGGATAAAAGAAATTCTTGGTTGCTGGTGCTAGTTGCTGTAAGGCTTGCAGAACTGCATTGGTACGAGGGGCACGGCAAGGGCAAGAAAGAAATAAAAATCGTAACACTTTAGCTCTTTGAAAAAGCTAACTTTGACCTTTTGAAAAGATTCACCAGAAATCCCCCCTGCCCCCCTTTGCAAAGGGGGGGGGGATTTCAGCGATGGGTATGCTAATCGATATGGCTTTGGTATGATTTTCAAGCGGCTAAATTGATACTAAAAATCAAGAAATACCTGGAGTAAAGAATCATGAAACGCAAATTCCTGATTTGTGTTGACAACGAAGGCTACGAAGCTTCCTTAGAAGTTCGGAAATTGTATGAGAACCTTCCGGACAAGGAGGCCGAGCGTCACCATCAAGTTAGAATCATTGATGAGTCTGGAGAGGATTACCTTTATCCATCCATTTTTTTTGCGCCCATCACCCTCCCGATGCAAACAAGAAACAGGATCGTCGAAAAGACAGCCTAGCAAAACACTCTAGCGGATGGCTTAGCCTAACAGCCACCATTGACCTCGGTTGTTACTAAGGAGTCCAGTATAGTCTAAACATCATTGGTTGGAGGACCTTTCCTTTTAAAAACCTCGAACTGGACTCCGGCTTTCGCCGGAGTGACGAATATTAGAAAGGCCTGGTTCTTTATTGTCATTCCGGCGGAAGCCGGAATCCAGGATGATTTAAAGACAAAATCCCTGTTCAGATAATTATGGCCGCATTAGTAATATCCCTTTTTTAAATTTGAAATGTTTATTTTAGAATCCAACCTTTCAGACTCATGTTCAAGCCTTCTCGGGGGGTTTTATCCAGCACGAATCAAGTTCCTAAGTCCATCGATTCATAAATTCGATAACGAATTTATTTACTCTGAACTTAGTGCTGAGTGAGCAATTGTATCAATGACCAGCTTGAGAATATATGTCTCTATTTGCGAATCGAAGCACTAAGCTTCACCTCCCATAGTAATCCCCGGCACTATGGATGAAATAGGTTTTCCTGCGCATGCTGACCGAGCCTCGGCATCTAAGGCACCCAAGCTGATGCGATCCTTCGGGGGCGCAGGGTGCGCAGAGAATAGAGGAGAGCCAAAAATGAAAAAACGAGCAGTCAAAAAATCATCGAACCTGCCGGTCAGATTCCCCCTGTCTTTCACGAATAAGAAAGAGAGGGAAGCATTCCTTGCTTCTGTACAGCAGTTGGATGAGCAAAGCGACCGGCTGGGGATTATGGATCCCACCGAGACTGAACCCTCCATTCTCTATTCGCCGTGGGAGGGGAAAAAATGATCTCCCCGAATCCTGAAACCTGGACCGTCACCTCTCTTTCGAAAGCCCTTCGAAAAAAGGAAATATCTCCCGTCGAAATCACCCATAAATATCTGGAAAGAATCAAGGCCCACGATTCCCAAATCAATTCCTTTATCACCCTTCTACCCAAGGAAGCCCTCCGGGCAGCCCGCCATGCTGAAAAGGAAATCGCCAAGGGGAAATACCGCGGGCCTCTGCATGGCATCCCCTTCGCCGCCAAGGATCTCTTTTCCACCAAGGGGATTCGGACGACCTGCGGCTCCAGGATTTTGAAGAATTTTATACCCGCTTACAATGCAACGGTTATTGAGCGACTGCAGGCTGCCGGGGCGATCCTCCTGGGAAAGCTGAACATGCACGAGTTCGCCTACGGCACAACCTCGGTAAATCCCCACTACGGGCCGGTTCGCAATCCCTGGGACCGGGAGCGGGTCACCGGCGGTTCCAGCGGGGGATCGGCCGCCGCCCTGGCCAGCGCTTTTGTTCCCCTCACCCTGGGAACCGATACCGGGGGGTCCATTCGGATTCCCTCTGCCCTCTGCGGAACAGCCGGGTTGAAGCCCACCTATGGGCGGATTAGCCGGTATGGGGTATATCCCCTTTGCTGGTCGCTGGATCATCCGGGCCCCATGACCCGCAGCGTCGCCGACCTGGCCATGGCCATGAATGTCTTGGCCGGCCCGGATCCGCTCGATCCCTCCACATCTCCCGTTGCCGTTCCCGATTACCCTAAAAGCCTGTCCAATAACTTGAAAGGGATTCGAGTTGGAATCCCGGACACCTTTTACTTTGACCGCCTGGAGCCTGAAGTCCGTGCCGCAGTGCGAAAGGCCATCTGGGTATGCAAGGGATTGGGAGCGGCGGTTAAGAAGGTCTCCATCCCCCATCTGCCCGAAGCCTCGGTTGCGGCGTTTATCATCCTCCTCGCCGAGGGAGCTGCTTCCCTGGAGAAATGGCACCGGACCCGCCCCCTGGATCTGGGCGATGACGTTCGCTCCCGCCTCAATCTGGGGGCCGCGGTCACGGCCGCTCAATACCTGAAGGCCCAGACCATCCGCCGCCGGATCCGGGAAATCTTCTGCCGCGTTTTTCAGAAGGTGGACGTGATCCTCACCCCCCAACTTCCCATCACCGCGCCCAAGCTCAATCAGGGGAGTGTCTCCTGGGGGAAGAAAACGGAAGCCGTACCATCGGCCCTGACTCGATTTACCCGAATCTATAACCTGGTGGGGATTCCCAGCCTTTCCCTTCCCTGTGGCTTCTCCTCTTCCGGGCTTCCCATCGGACTGCAGATCGCGGGGCGACCCTTCGATGAAAAGACTGTCCTGCGGGTGGGTTATGCATATGAAATGAATACCCCCTGGAAGGACCGCCACCCGAATCTCGATTAAAGCTCTTTCATCACAGAGATTGCAGAGGACGCAGAGAATACTGAACTATGAACGTGCAGACTCTCTAAATTTCCTACAGAAAATTCGATATTGAAAGCCAGACTCTGAAATCCCCCCTAACCCCCCTTTGAAAAGGGGGGCGAAGGGGGGATTTCTGGAATTGCCCGGCTGTAAAAATCAACTCTTTGGGCTGGAGTGGTGCTGAGTTATGTTGACATCTTTCAGGTTCTGATATTTTTTCTATGGAATTTATCCGTGTTTATCCGCGTTCATCCGTGTCCCATTAAAAATTTTTGTTTGCGGGTCTGCCGCGCTGTGTCCCCTGTGGTGAAAACAAGAAAAGGAAACGCATGATCACCCCCAAGATTCTGTATCTAAAAATGAACTTATTGAAAGGCACGCGGGACCCGGTCTTGCACCGGACCATTCAGCATCGCTACCGAATCAGAATCCTGCCGCAATACGTATAAGGAATGGGTGTAGGGTGCAGATTGCAGGGGCGCCCGGCGGCTCGGCTGAGCTCGCCGAAGTCCGGTCGCCCGGGGGAGGGGGAGGTCGGAAAAAGAATCAGTGTTGAGTGGTCAGTGTTGAATGTTCAGTCTCTTGCTTTTATGCCAAAATTTTCTCTCTTTGCGTTCTTTGCGTCTTTGCGTGAGAAAAAGGTTTTGTCTTTCCCCGGTTCGCCTTTCCGATTACTTTCTTACCGGTCTCCGTCCCCACCCCCCCATCAAATGCATGTGGAGATGGCGGATTTCCTGTCCGACCTCCCTTCCGTTGTTGATCAAAACCTTGTAGCCGGACTGGATCCCCTGGGCTTCAGCCATTTTTTTGGCGGCCAAAAACATTTTCGCTCCGATTTGGGCGGTTTTATCATCCAGGGAATTCAGAGAATCGAAATGCCTCTTGGGTATGATTAGAAGATGGACGGGCGCTTCCGGGTTAATATCATTAATGACTCCGAGATCTTCGTCTTCGTATAAGATTTCGCCGGGCAGCTCCCTGGCTAAAATCTGACAGAATATACAGGTCATCCCTTTCCCTCCCTAAGTAATCATTTCGTCAATTGGACAAAGTTTCTTAAAGAAGTTTTTTTGTAGCATACGCGGAAGAAAAAAGGAAGAGACCGGGGACCGTCCGTCCAAAGCGGAATCAAGGAGCGCGAACTGCGTTTGGCCGAGGAGCGACGGTCCTTTCTGTTGACAACGCCCCGATAAAATGGTAAAAATTCTCCTAGGCGCCTGTAGCTCAACCGGATAGAGCAACAGCCTTCTAAGCTGTGGGCCGGGGGTTCGAGTCCCTCCAGGCGCGCCAGGAAAGGTGAAGAAAAGGATCGGCGGCAAGGCCGCCTTGAGGAGCGTCACGCGAGGCGCGTGACTTGAGGATCGGGGCCTTCGGCCCCTTGAGGCACAGGAAAAGGTGCTTTTTATGGTGAGTGTAGCTCAGCTGGTTAGAGCACTGGGTTGTGGCCCCAGCGGCCGAGGGTTCGAATCCCTTCACTCACCCCATTTTTTTGCGCCCGTAGCTCAGTTGGATAGAGCGTCGGACTTCGAATCCGCAGGTCGCCCGTTCGAGCCGGGCCGGGCGCGCCATAAAGTCTGAGACCTCTTTTCGATTCATCCACCCTGCCTTTCTACTCGATGGAGCCAAGGAACCTGAAAGATCTCATTTTTTCCAAGAAGGATGACTTTGTAACCCGGGAGATTGCCGGGGAAACGATCATCGTTCCCATCCGAAAACAGGCGGGGGACCTTGAATCCATCTATACCTTGAACGAAATAGGGACAGTAATCTGGGGGATGATCGACGGAAAGACCAAGGTCAGACAGATCATAGAAGCCATCCACCAAAACTACACCGCCTCGCCGGAAGAGGCTGCCAAAGACGTAGCCGAATTCCTCCAATCCCTGAAAGAAGCGGGCCTAATTCAATCCTCTAAATAAGAAACCGGGGACAAGGTTCCCTGTAAAGGCCGCCCTCCAGGCTCAAGAACCAGCCCTTTGGGCCCGAAAGCAACAACGACCGCAAAGCTCGGATTTATCACCCGCAAAGTACCGCTTTTCCCGGATTTTCCGAAAACTTTTTTTGTTAATCTTTTCAATAGCTTTTGTGTAAAGTCCCATTTTTTTCTGGCCGATAAGGGGATAAGACCGGGTAAAGTGGTGTATTTTGGGATCACGGGCAGTTCCGACGGAGGCACTGTCTAGCCT
>JAPLIW010000283.1 GCA_026388915.1 Deltaproteobacteria bacterium | reverse complement strand
TCCTCAACGCCCTCCTCAACACCGCCGCCGGAGCCACCTGGGTCTCCGTCCACCACGGCGGGGGGGTGGGGATCGGCTATTCCATCCATGCCGGGATGGTGGTGGTATGCGACGGCACGAAGGAGGCAGAAGAGAGAATCCTTCGCGTCCTGACCACGGACCCCGGCACCGGGGTGATGCGGCACGTCGATGCCGGCTACGACATTGCCGTGCAGGCGGCCAAAAAATTCGGCATTAAAATACCCATGATGAAATAAAAACCTTAACCGCAGAGAACGCAGAGACCGCAGAGGAAAAAAAAATAGAAAATTAAAGCTTAAGATTTAATCCCAAAACCCAAAGGATGAAAGGTTTTTTTATTAGTTTTTTTCCTCGGGAAATTCGGTTTCCATATTTCAATTTATCTCTGCGGTCTCTGCGAACTCTGCGGTGAAATTGGAGTCTTTATGAAAATCCTGGAATGCGTCCCCAACTTCAGCGAGGGGCGGGATGAAAGCAAGGTCGAGCAGATCGTGGAAGAGGTCCGGAAGACCTCCGGGGTCAAGCTCCTCGATTATTTTTCCGACCCGGATCATAACCGTACAGTCGTGACTTTTCTGGGCGAGCCCGCGGCGGTGAAGGAAGCCGCCCTCCGGGCTTCCCTCAAAGCCCTGGAGATCATAGACATGAGGGCCCACAGGGGAGGCCATCCCCGCCTCGGGGCAGTGGACGTGGTTCCTTTTGTACCCGTCCGGGGAATGGACATGAGCGAAGCGGCTTACCTCTCCCAGGAGATGGGAAGAGAACTGGGCGAGGCCGGGCAGCTGCCGGTGTATTTTTATGCCGAGGCGGCCACCGACCCGAAGAGGAAGAAACTGGCCGACATCCGGAAGGGCGAGTATGAAGGCCTGAAAGAAAAGCTCGCCACCCCCGGTTGGGGGCCCGATGCCGGGCTTTCCGTCTTCAACCCCAGGTCCGGGGCCGCGGTCGTGGGAGCCCGGATGCCCCTCATTGCCTTCAACGTCAACCTGCGCCCCCCCAAACTGGACCAGGCCAGGCTCATCGCCCGGAAGATCCGCGAATCGAGCGGCGGGATCCCGTCGGTCCAGGCCCTTGGACTGGAGCTCAAAGAGAAAGGCATGGTACAGGTCTCCATGAACCTGACCGATTACCGCCGGGCCTCCATATCCACGGTGGTGGAGGCCATCCGCAGAGAAACGGCCGGCAAGGGGCTGGAGATCGCCGAATGCGAGGTCGTGGGACTGGTCCCCATGGAAGCGCTGGTCGATGTGGTCCGGGAATACCTGAAGATGCCCGAACTCGACATGAAACAGATTATTGAAACCCATCTGTTAGAATAGTTCCGGGTTTCGCGTTTCGAGTTGAATGATCTTGGACCCGAAACCTGCAACCCGAAACCCGAAACAATTTTGAGGTTTACCATGGCCCAAGAAGATCAAAAGGACGATGTGACTTTGTCCCAGTTTCTCGACGCCGTGGCCGGAGGGACGGCCACTCCCGGAGGGGGAAGTGTTTCGGCGCTGGTGGGAACCCTGGCCGCGGCCCTGGTCGAGATGGTGGTCAACCTGACCGTGGGAAAGAAAGGCTTTGAGGACCAGGAGGCCGAGATGAAGAAGATGGGCGCGGAAGCCCGGTCCTACCGGGACGCCCTCGCCTCCGCCATCGCCCAGGACATCAACGCTTACCAGGCGGTCATGAAGGCTTACCTTCTGCCCAAAATCACGGAAGCGGAGAAAACGAAGCGCAAAGAGGAAATCCAGAATGCCTTGAAACGGGCCGCCGATCCTCCCCTCTTCACCGCGGCCACCAGTCTCAAAGTCCTTAAACTCTGCCAGAAAGCGGCGGAAAAAGGGAATCCCAATGCGATCAGCGATGCCGCGGTGGGGGCGCTCCTGGCCCAAGCCGCCCTGCAGGGTGGGGTCTTAAATGTCCTGGTCAACCTCGCCGCCCTGGAGGAGGAGGACACGGTGAAGAAGATGAGGCAGGAACTCAAGCGCCTGGAAGCAGAGGGGATCAAGACCCGGGAGAAAATCTTGACCCTGGTGAAAGGAAGGCTGAAGGCGGAATGAAAATGGAAGCCGACCTCCTGGTGGAAAATGCCTCTCAGTTGGTTACCCTCAACCCCTCCCCCCGCGCGACCGATCCGGAGGGAAAGCTCGGGGTAATCCCGAACGGGACTCTCGCCGCAAAAGACGGGCGCATCGTTTGGGCGGGGCCCTCGGGGGAGACTTCCAAACAGGTTTCCCTCCTACCCCAGGGGAAAGAGCTAGACGCGACCGGTCGAATTGTCCTGCCGGGCTACATCGACTCCCACACCCACCTTATTTTCGCCGGGACCCGGGAGAAGGAATTCGAGCTCCGCCTTCAGGGGGCCTCCTATCAGGAGATTGCCGCCAAGGGGGGCGGGATCAAATCCACGGTGGAAAAAACCCGCGG
>JAPLIW010000156.1 GCA_026388915.1 Deltaproteobacteria bacterium | reverse complement strand
AAGACGGGCCTGCAGGTCCTGCTCCATGGGATCTCGGGGGGAGATAAAAGGCGCGAAGAGGGCCATGGCCAGCATCAAGGTTACCATGATCAATCCCGCCATCCCTGTTTTAGCTTGGCCCAGCCGGCGAAAAAAATATCGGTAGCCGCTTCTTCCGTTCATGATCCCTAATCCGGCCTAGCCGGAACCAAATGGATATTGTAGGGGCGGCCCTACGTGGCCGCCCGTAATATGGGCAACCGCGCCGGGTTGCCCATACAATTAATTACCAGGTTGAGCGCGATTTCATTCGTAAAAAACTATGATCCAAACCTGGTTTTCGGGTCGAGCCAGGCCACCGTAATGTCGGTAATCAGGTTGGCGAATACAATGAGAAGGGCAAAAAGCGCCACCGCCGCCTGGACGACGGGAAAATCAGAGTTGAAAATCGATTCCACCACCAGGCTGGCCACTCCGGGCCAGGCAAAGATCGTTTCGGTGATGACCGCCCCTCCCAGGAGCATCCCGAATTGGAATCCCAGGATGGTGATGACCGGAATGAGCGCATTCCGCAGGGCATGCCGGAAGAGGACCGCCCGCTCTCCCAGGCCCTTCGCCCGGGCCGTGCGGATGTAATCCTGGGAGAGAATCTCGATCATCCGCGACCGGGTCAGACGCATAAAGATGGGGAGCAAAGAGACGGCGATTCCGGCGGCCGGCAGGATGATGTGTTTAAAGCTTCCCGCTCCCGAAGCGGGTAGAAGCCGAAGTTTCACCGCAAAAATGATGATCAGCATGATATCCAGCCAGAACAGGGGCATCGCTTGTCCCAGCACGGCCAAAACCGATGCGGAATGGTCCTGGATTCGATTCCGGTGGATGGCCGCCAGAATCCCCAGGGGAATGGAGACGATGAGGGCCAGCAGCAGCCCCGACGCCGCCAGCCAGAGAGTCATGGGCATCCGCTCCAGTACCAGGCTCAACGCCGGCTGGTGGGCGACGAAGGATTTCCCGAAATCCCCGCGCACCATACCCGAGAGGAATTTGACGTATTGCACGACGATCGGTTGATCGAGCCCCATCTCCCTGCGCAGGAGTTCGACGTCCTCTTTGGTGGCTTCGGGAGGGAGAAGGATCAGGACCGGATCACGGAATAAGTGGAGGAGGGAAAAGGTGATCAGGCTGATTCCCCAGATGACGATCACGGCCTGGAAGAGACGGTGGAGAATGTAAGCTTTCATCCGCCAATTTTTCCCAAAATCTTTTTCATCTTATCTCTGCCCGCAGTAAGGACGACCCGCCGGGTCGCCCCTACGAAAAGGGAGAGAACGGCCGCAACCCTAATTCCGTATTCAATTTGCCTCCATCATGTATTCCTTCTATTCCGCGTTCCGCGTTCCGCATTCCGCATTTCTGCTATTCTTTCAGCTTGGCCTCAAAAGTCCGCAGGAACTCGTCCGGCGGCGCCTCGTAAAGGACCCGCTTATTAATTCCCAGGATCGAGTATTGGGCCCACAGAGAGACGGCCAGGGCCTGGTCGTTGATGTACTTGCCGGCGTTATAGTAAAGTTTCTTGCGCTGTTCCATGTTCATGGTGGCGCGGGCGTCGTCCAGCCACTTGTCCATCTCCGGGGAGGAGCCATAGCAGTAGGCCTCCCCGCTGCGGAAATAGTTGTAGTAGAGCGCGTCCGCATCATACACAGCGCCGCTGCCCCAGCTGTAGATGCCCATGTCATTCTGCTTGCCTTCCCGTCCCAGGCGGTCCCACATGCCGATGTCGGTGTAGACGTTGATGTTGGTCTTAACCCCCACCTTGTTCAAATACCCCCCTATGGCTTCCACCAGGGCTCTGGGATTCTGAATGCTGCCGGTATAGGTGACCAATCGCAGGGGCTGGTCGGAGGGAAAGTTGGCTTCCTTGAGCAGCTGCCGGGCCTTGTCCGGATTGTAGGGGTAGGGGTTTTCCAGGGATTTGTCGTACCCGAAATGCTGCGGGTTCAGGACCGCCGCCGTGCGCATGGCATTTCCATTCATTACCGTTTTGACAAGCATGTCCACATCGATGGCATGGCTGATCGCCTGTCGAACCTTCAGGTTTTGCACGGAGGATTTGCCCGCCCGGCCGGCCGCGTCAAAATTGAGGAAGATCACCCGCAGGGTGGGCGCTTTGGAGCTCCGGGCGATTCCCGAGTTCTCAACGAGGGGGATCTGGTCCGGAGGAATATCGCGCACGATGTCGATGCCCCCGGTCATGAGCTCGGAGATCTGGGTGGCGATTTCCTTGATGGGGCGAAAGATGATGGTTTTGACCGTCGGCGCCCCTTTCCAGTAATTCTCCTTGGCCTCGAGGATCACGTGGACCCCGCGTTTCCATTCCTTCAAACGGTAGGGCCCGGTCCCGTTGGCATTCGTGGCCACGAAATCCTTCCCTTTTTCCTGGAACCATTTGGCCGGGAGCATCTGGAAATTGGCCAGCCGGTCCAGGGCCACCGGGTAAGGTTTGGCGGTAATAATCCGGACCGTATGTTCGTCGACAACTTTCACTTCTTTTACCCAGGAAACAGTCGGCCTTTGGGGGCATTTGGGGTCCAACCCCCGTTCGATGGTATATTTCACGCACGCGGCGTTAAACGGTTCTCCGTTGTCGAACTTGACTCCTTTGCGCAGCTTGAATTCCCAGGTATTATCATCAATGAGCCTCCAGGACTCCGCCAGGCAGGGGCCGACCTTCAGGGTTTTTTGGTCCCGGTAGACCAAATTGTCATAGAGGTGCCAGCCCACGATATAGTTAACCCGGATGTTGTGATCCTGGGGATCCAGGGTACTGACGTCCGAAGACAGGGCATTAACGATTTGCCCCTTGGGAGCGGCGAGGATTTGCCCCGGGAAGAGGAAAATAACCCCGAACAGGATGGAAACTCCCCAAATTGTCCATTTCTCAAAAGTTTTCATTTTGCCCCCCTCCTATTTATTGTTTTCTTGTTGTAGGAATGTAACCAGAAAATCAGTCCGCAGTCCGCTGTTTCAAATCTGGCAGATGGCCTGGATTTTGTCTATTGTTGGTGTTTTGGGGAAAGGAGCTGCCAACCGAAATTTTCAATAGGCCGATACTATTCCCTTTATTGCTGCCTGTCAACTTTTTTATACCCCCCCTATGAGGCAGACCAAAGGGAATTCAAGTCGCCTTTTTCAGTCTCAGGATTCTCTCGACCAGCGGCGGATGCGAGTAATAGAACCAGGCATAGAGGGGGTGGGGGGTCAAGTTGGCAAGATTGTCCGCCGCCAATCTCTTGAAGGCCTGAATCAGGGGTTCTCCCGAGGGGATCAGGCCCAATGCGTAGTCATCCGCCTCCCGTTCAAACTTTCGGGAAAAGACCGAACCCAGGGGCTGGACAAAATAGCCGAGGGGGCTGAAAAGCGCTCCGATCAAGAGCAGTCCGACGTAAGAGACCGGCTCGGAAAAACCGAAGGTCCGGTAGAGGAGGGGCCAGTTCAATAATTGAGCGACAACATAAAAGGCGATAAGAGACAGCAGCTCCATGACCAGGAGCTGTTTCAGGATATGCTTCTTCTTCCAGTGTCCGATCTCGTGGGCCAGGACTGCCTCGATTTCGTCGGCGGTATGGGACTGGAGGAGGGTGTCAAAAAGCACGATCCGTTTGCTTTTCCCCAGCCCCGTGAAGTAGGCGTTGGTGTGCCGGCTGCGTTTGCTGGCATCCATCTGAAAAATCCCCCGGGCTTTCAGCCCCGCCCTCTCCATCAATTTCGCGATCCGCCGGACCAGCTCGGTGTCGGCAAGCGGTTCAAATTTGTTGAAAAGGGGTGCCAGGATCACCGGGTATAACCAGAGCAGCAACAGCTCGAAAGCCCCCACCAGCATCCAGGCCCCCACCCACCAGAACTTGCCGCTCCCGCTGATAAGGGATAGAAGGAGCCATAGGAGGAAACCCCCGAGGAGGGCGGATAAAGCCAAGCTTTTCAGCAAATCCATGACCCAGACCCGGAAGGTTTTGGTGTTGAACCCGTACCGGTTTTCGATGACGAAAGTATCGTAAAGGTCGAAAGGGATCTGGAAGAGGTTGGTTAAGACTCCAAGGGAGGCAAAGAAAGCCAGGCCGCTGGGGATCATTCCCCACCCCGGCCGGTGGAGGTGATGGACCAGCCAGGGCAGCAGACCGGAAAGCAGGAGGAGCAGGGTGAAAGCCTGCGAGGCCAGCGTGGATAGAATGCCGAAGCGGGAAGAATCGGCGGTGTAAGCGGAGATTTTTTTGAGCTTTTCCGGGTCGATGGCGTCCTGAAATACATCCGGAATCGATCCTCCGGACCGACGAAGATGGGCGATGTTCAGACGGCTCAGAAGGATTTGGGTTAAGGAGCGGAGAATGAAAAAAGCCAGGAAAGCGAAAAGCAATAGGTTGAATTGGACCATAGATAAGGACTCAGGTTGCAGGTTTCAGCAACAGGCTAAAGGCAAAGCCCAAATTCGCAAAATTCGGCATCTGCAATCCACAGATCGCAGGCCCTTTTGCCTTTTCGCTCTATCATTCCATCCCTGATGCAAGGTTTACCAGCTGGCCCTGGGTGAAAACGGTCGGCTTATCGGACCCATATATTACTACTTTCCCTATTCCAACCACCTCCCAGGGAGGCCCTACCAACGCTGTGGCCTCGTCGATCCCCACCAGGGTGACTTTCTCGGGGAGGGATGCGAGCATGTCCTTTGCTTTCCAGACTTCCGCCAGCCGGGAATGGTGGGGGATGACCGCGATGCCGGGAAGAAGACCCAACCCCTGCCGCCATCCCCGGCCGGGAGCCCACATGTGCCCGCCCAACACCATCGCCCCTGCGCTGGAACCGGCCAGGACCCGCCCGTTCTTCCATACTTCCAGCGCAGTCTTCCAGGCCGGAGAATTGCGCAGCGTCTCCAGCAGATGCACGGGATCGCCGCCGGTCAAATAAATCAGGTCCGCATTTTGAATTAAAGCCAGCCACTTTCCGTCTTGGGCAGTTGCCGAATCGACCACCATGGCTGCCTCCGCCTTCGCCCCCAGACGGTTGAAATGGCGGATCCCGTTTTCCGCCGCCAAGCCGGGATTTTCGCGGGCGGCCGCCGTAGGAAGGATCGCGACTCTGGGCTTCGGACCGAGCCCGGCCAGGATCCTCCTGTCCATGGGCTCGCAATCGGGGCGGAACTCGTTACCGCCCACAAGGGCAATCAGACCGGACATACAGTTAAT
>JAPLIW010000023.1 GCA_026388915.1 Deltaproteobacteria bacterium | reverse complement strand
CCCGGTGAAAACCGGGGTCCAGTAAGTTCGTAACACCTTGAAAACACTGGATTCCGGCTTTCGCCGGAATGACGTAAAAAAGAACTGAATCGATTTTTTCACACCTTCCCCTTTGCAAAGGGGGGTTGGGGGGGATTTCAGCGAAGGGTCTGGCAATCGATCGGGCTCGGTAATATTTTGATATCAATATTCGAAATTCCATCTATTCTTTTTTCCTTTGCGTTCCCTGCGGCCTCTGCGAGAGATATGATTTTCCGATATATCATTTTTCCAGAACGCGGGAAAGGATCTTTTGGGCTTCCTCCAGGATCGCTTCCAGGTGGGCCTGGCTTTTGAAGCTCTCCGCGTAGAGCTTGTAGATATTTTCCGTTCCCGAAGGGCGGGCGGCGAACCATCCGTTCGGGCTGACTACCTTCAGGCCGCCGATGGGACTCCCATTGCCCGGGGCCCGGGTCAGTTTGGCCAGGATCGGCTCTCCCGCCAGTTCCCGGGCAGATACCGCCTCCGGGGCTAGTCCTTGCAGCAGATTTTTCTGCTCGGGGGTCGCCGGAGCGTCGATGCGAAGGTAGTAGGGGACCCCCAGCCGGGCGGTAATCTCCCGGTAATACTCCCCCGGGTCTTTTCCCGTTCGGGCGGTCATTTCCGCGGCCAGAAGACCGAGAAGGATCCCGTCTTTATCGGTGCTCCAGGCCGTGCCATCCATGCGCAGGAAACTCGCCCCGGCGCTCTCTTCCATCCCGAAGCAGAGGGAACCTTCGAGCAAACCCTCTGCGTACCACTTGAACCCCACTGGAACCTCGAAGAGTTTCCTCCCGAACTTCTCCGCCACCCGGTCGATCAGGCTGCTGCTGACCAGGGTTTTGCCCACCGCCGATGCGGAAGACCACCCGGGTCGATGGGTCAGGAGATAAGCAATGGCCGCGGCGAGATAATGGTTGGGATTCATGAGACCCGCTGTCCGGGTCACGATCCCATGCCGGTCGGAATCAGTGTCGGTCCCGAAGGCAACCTGAAAGTGGTCCTTGAGCGCCACCAGCCCGGCCATGGCATAGGGGCTGGAGCAATCCATCCGAATCTTGCCGTCGTGGTCCAGGGTCATGAAACGGAAGGTCGGATCGATCCGGGGGTTCACCACGGTGAGGTTGAGTTTATAATGTTCCTTGACCGGCTCCCAATAACCGATCGAGGCCCCGCCCAGGGGGTCCACTCCGATCTTGATCCCTGCCGAGCGAATGACCTCCATGTCCAGCACGCTCGACAGATCCTTCACGTAAGGGTTGATGAAATCCATCTCCTTCGTCGTCGACGCATTGGCGGCCTGCCCGTGGGAAATCCTTTTGACTCCCCGGTTTCCGGATCGGAGGAGAGCATTGGCCCGGTCCTGGATCCATCCGGTCACCTCCGTATCCGCCGGACCGCCGTTGGGAGGGTTGTATTTGAAGCCCCCGTCGGAAGGGGGATTATGGGAGGGGGTGATGACGATCCCGTCTCCGATTCGTTCTTTCCGTCCCCGGTTGTGAACCAGGATGGCGTGGGAAATAACCGGAGTTGGAGTGTAGCCGTCCTGGCTCTGGACGAAGATCTCCACGCCGTTGGCCGCCAGGACTTCCAGGGCTGTCCTCTGCGCCGGGCCGGATACCGCGTGGGTATCTTTGCCCATGAACAGGGGGCCGGTGATTCCTCTGCTTTGGCGGAAATCGCAAATCGCCTGGGTGATGGCCAGAATGTGGCCTTCGTTGAAGGAACCCTCCAGAGGGTTCCCCCGGTGACCGCTCGTCCCGAAACTTACCCTCTGGCCGGAGTCTTCCATGTCGGGCCGTTTTTCAAAATAGGCCCTCTCTAATTGGGCGACATCAATCAGCACTTCCGGAGGAGCCGGTTTGCCGGCCAGGGGATGAATGCTCATGCCTTCCTTGGATCCCACCCTCCCCCTTCAATGCTGAACGTTACCCATTACCTGGGTTGCCGGACACAGGGGGTCTCATTCTGTTTAGGTAAGTCGGTGATTAAACTCGAAATCCGAAACCCGAAATCCGAAACAATCCCTAAATCCGAATTTTCCAATGACCGAAACGGTTCTCTTACGATCCCTCCTTTTGGAATTTCGGTCATTCGGGATTCGAATTTGTTTCGACATTCGTGCTTCGATATTCGAATTTCTCTGTTCATCAACCCTTTGCCCTCCCATACCCGCGGTATCCAGCAAAAGATATGGGACACGCTCAGTTTCGATGGGGGGGTCAGGAAAGTTATTTTCCCTTTGTTGCCTGCAATAAAGACTTCACCCCCTCCTCCGGCCCCCCGGAATGCCCAAAAACAGAGCTGCCG
>JAPLIW010000271.1 GCA_026388915.1 Deltaproteobacteria bacterium | reverse complement strand
TTTTCACTATCCGTCAAATTTTTTCGCAATTGACGGGCTTTGTCTTTGAGATTTGCATTGTAATTCAACATAGCTCGGCCCCCACTGAAATCCCCCCTTCCCCCCTTTTTCAAAGGGGGGATTAAGTTAGCGCTTATGCCCCTCGAGGGGGGAGGGAAGGGAGGGGGTGATTTTCTTTGGTTGTGGCTCTGCCGCGCTGTGTTTATCTGTGTCCAATTATTTCTTGGAAAACCGCTCCCGTAACTCGCGCTTCAGGACCTTGCCCCCGAACTGGGTCTTGGGGAGGGCGTCGATGAAAGCCACCGACGTGGGCTTCTTGTAACTGGCCAGATGGGCCTTGCAGAAATCGATCACCTCGGCCTCGGTCAGCCCCTGCCCACTCTTGGCGACGACCACCGCCTTGATCGTCTCGCCCCATTTTTCGTCGGGAACCCCGATGATCACCGCTTCGGCGATCTTGGGATGGCGGGAGAGGACTTCTTCGATTTCCTTGGAATAGACATTCAGCCCGCCGGTCTTGATCATATCCTTCTTCCGGTCCACGAAGTAGAGGAACCCGTCCCCGTCGTACTTTCCCAAATCGCCGGTGTGCAGCCACCCCCCCCGCAGGGTCTGGGCGGTCTCCTCCGGGTTCTGGTAGTATTCCTTCATCACGGTGGGCCCTTTGATGATGATTTCCCCTACCTCCCCTACGGGCAGGTCTCGGTCTTCCTCATCCACGATCCGGACCTCGGTGCACATGTAGGGCTTGCCCACGCTTCCCGTCTCCTTCGGGCGATCCGTGGGCTTGAGAATTGTCACCCCGGGAGAGGCCTCGGTGAGGGCGTAGCTCACGTAGGTCTGGGCATGGGGAAAGAGACGGGTTTCGATGGCCTGCCGCATGGTGGGGTGTAGAAATCCCTGAGAGGAGAGGTACATGCGCATGGAACCGGTCTGGTAAGACTTCGATTCCATTTCTTTGAGGAGCTTTCCCCAGATGGTGGGATTCCCGGTCATGGCCGTGACTTTCTCTTCTTCGATGATCTCCAGGCATTTCCGGGAATCGAACTCTTTGGTCACGATAAAAGTCCCCCCGGCGTACATGTAAGCTATAAACCGGCTCAGGGCTGCCGTATGGAAGAGGGGCATGGGATAGTAGACCACGTCATCCGGGGTCGGGCTCTGGTTTTCCGTGGTCACGGAGATGATGTTCCAGAGGAGGGACTTGTGCGTCAGGACGGCCCCTTTGGGGGTCCCCGTGGTCCCTCCGGTGAAGAGGATGAAGGCTTCATCCTCTTCCTTTACTTCGATGGGAAAGTCCTCGGCGGACTCTCCTCCCATGATTTTCTCGTAGGGGTGAGCAAAAGCAGGGGAAGAATCTCCGACGAAGATCCATTCCTGAACCCGGGGGAGGGAAGGGCGAAGCTTTTCCACCCGGGGCAAAAAATCGCGGGTGAAAACGAAGAATTTGCATTCCGTGAAATCGGCCTGGTACAGGATGTCCTTGTCCATACCCCAGGCATTGAGAGGCACGGTGATGGCCCCGATCTTCAGGTGGGCCAGGTAGGACTCCATGAGTTCGATGGAGTTGAAGGAGAGGGTGGCGATGCGGTCTCCTTTTCGCAGCCCCAGCTTCAGGAGGGCCCTCGCCAGTCGGTTGGACCGTTCGTTGAGCTCGCAGTAGGTCCGGCGCGCGTCTCCGCATCGGATGGCGGTTTTGTTGGGGTGCTTACGGGCGTTGCGAACCACCGAATAGCCGTGAGTCATTTCCATGGCATCCGCCTCCTCATTTCAGGCCCTGTTTTCGGGAAGGATTGCGACGTGACCCGGGAAATTTTCGTGCAGGGCGAAAGGTCAGAAAGTTTCCCCCTCTTCTTTACCAAAAGAAGGGGAAATTTGCAAGGAGAGCAGATGTCTTGCCCGCCTTCAATTTGCGGAAGGTAGTTGTAAGTCCTATTTAGTTTCGGCCGTTGCCCGGCCCGGAAGCAAGGGCCACAAGCTTGCTTTCCGCAGAAAAGGAAATCGCAAAAGGGAGAGTAAGGACCCGGAAGGTCGTAACTGTTGGGGCTTGTAGGGGCGCTTCATGAATCGCCCCTACGACTCACCCGATTCCGGCGATTTTCCTGGCCAGACCCTTCTTGGCCTCCAGGTCCGCCTGGCGGCGGATCATGATGCGCTGGGCCTGGGGGGGACCGGCACCGTGCATGGACTCGGTGCGGTAGCCCACTGCGGCCGTGCCCAGGGTCAGGTTTTCAATCAAACGGAGGACGCGCATGCGGTGCTCGGTGGGCACCGAGGCTACTCCCTTGAGGTATTTTTCCACGAAGGGGCCGGTGCGCTCGCTGCGCAGGTCTTTCTCCGAAGGCATGGTCACCATCAGGCCCCCGGCGATGTCTTCGGCCAGGCGGGCGATCTCGTAAGGGAACCGGGTCACGTTTTGCTTGCACACGTTGGCCAAGAGCATGTCGATCTCGTAATTGCCGGCGCGGGTCGCGCGTCCTTCCGAGGAGCAGGCCAGGCCGCAGGAATACAAGGTTTCGTTGAGATGGACCATCTCGATGATCTTGTCGCCGATGTGGGAAGCCTTGGAGGTGCCGTTGAAGTCGGCGGCCAGGGAAGCGGCCCCGATGAGAACATCTCCCACTCCCACTTTGCACCCGCCGTAGCTCTGGCGATGGTATCCGGCAAACCGTTCCACCAGGATTCCCACAAAATCCGTCTCCCCGCAGAGAAAAACCCTATCCCAGGGGACAAAGACGTCGTCGAAGACGGCCAGGACCTCATGACCCCCAAATTGATGGTTGCCCACGTCGATGGTGGACCCCTCCAGCTTCCTCGTGTCGCAGGACTGGCGTCCGTAAATGAAGAAGAGCCCCTTCGCGTCGGTGGGTACGGCAAAGGAGACGGCGTAGTCCTTCTCATCCTCCCGGAGGGCCATGGTGGGCATGACGATCACTTCCTGGGAATTGACCATGCCGGTCTGATGGGCCTTGGCCCCCCGCACGACCACCCCGTCCTTCCGGCGCTCGACCACTCGAAGGAACATGTCCGGGTCGGCCTGCTGGATGGGGCGCAGGCTCCGGTCTCCCTTCACGTCGGTCATGGCCCCGTCCACCACCAGGTCCTCTTCCTGAACCCTTTGCAGGAACTCCTTGAATCGTTTGTGGTAGGAGGTCCGGTATTTTTCATCCGTTTCGAAGGTGGTGCTATAGAGGGCGTTCATGGCATCCATGCCCACGCAGCGCTGGAAGCAGGAGGCCGTCTTTTGCCCCAGGAGGCGTTGCATCTTGACTTTGTTCACCAGGTCCTGGCTGCTCTGGTGGATGGCCGTAAAGCGGTTGATGGTCTTGCCGGTCAGATGGGAGCGGGTGGTCATCAGACCCTGGTGCTCCTTTTCCTGGGCGAGCCGGAAGGTCATGGTCACTGAATGGATGGAGGGGCGGATGATGGGGTGGTCCACCGGGTTTTTCACCCGCTCCCCCAGAAGGTAGAGCTCTAAATTCAACTTGCGGAGGCTTTCGATGTATTGTTCTGGCGTCTTCATACTTCCTTCTTTCCTGTTCCACGTTGCTCGTTGCTGGTTCCTGGTTGCTCGTTCTTCCTTTCACCAGCAACGAGTAACCAGTAACCAGTAACGGTTCTTTCTATCTCATCAACGCTCCGCCCGCCACCATGCGGTTGATCTGGTTGGTCCCTTCGTAGATCTGGGTCAGCTTGGCGTCGCGCATCAGCTTTTCCACGATGAAATCCTTCGTGTATCCATAGCCGCCGTGGATCTGGACGGCATCCGTGGCCACGCGCATGGCCGTATCGGTGGCGTAGAATTTGGCC
>JAPLIW010000644.1 GCA_026388915.1 Deltaproteobacteria bacterium | reverse complement strand
CAGACCTAACGTAGAAAGGACTTCAACGGCAACTGAATTTGACAGTCCTTTCCAGTTCAAATAGTCCACCGATACCGGAGGAGGCGATTGAATCGGCTTCCCTAAATCCCGTTTCTGAACCAGAGACGGGATTTTTTTATTGTTTAGGAAATTATAAAAGTCTCTGCGCCCTCCGAGGAGGAGAAAAAAATCAACCGCAGAGTACGCAGAGATCGCAGAGCTTTTTCTTGGCAAAGACAAAAAACACACATCATTTTATCAATATGGACTCCTCTTTGCCTTTCGGCCCTCCGGGAATGAAGACAAGAGGAGGAACGAAGAGGAGGCAGAGAGCGCAGAGATCGTTCCTGGAAAACCCCTTGCCCGTTTTGACCTTCCGGGAAGGGTGGGAAAGAGGGCCGCTTTTGCCCCTGCATCCTGGCGCTGAGCATTTGGTTATTTCTGCCTCTGCGGCCTCCGCGACCTCTGCGGTTGAGTTTTTTTATTTCCACGGCCCTTCAGAGGAAACACGGTAAGGTCAAGCCCGGCTGCCATTAGCCTGAACCTAAAACCCTACCCTTGTGGGTGCCGCCTTCGCCCAGCAAACCTTCAACTGGAAGATGGGTTGCACCTACCCGGCCCCCCAGTTCAACTGGGAGTCGAAATACATAGCCAATGATCTCTTCGCGAAGAAAGTCGCCGATGCGACCCAGGGGCGGGTCAAGATCAAGGTCTTCTACAGCAACCAGCTCGTGCCTCAATCGCAGGCCCTGGACGCCTTGAAAAAGGGAGTCGTGGACTTGATCTCGGCCACCTCCTACTGGGCGGGGACGATTCCCGAGACCGATTTTGTCTGGCTGCCCTTCTGGAGCAAAGGGGAAGAGCATGCCATCCACGCCCTCCGGGACACGAAGATCGGGAAGATCCTGGACGACGGCTACCGCCAGCACGGCTCGCACCTCCTCTACTACTGGCCGGTGAGCATCGAGGGCATCATGAGCAAGAAGCCGATCCGGGCTTTCGACGATGTAAAGGGGATGAAGTTCCGGGTGAGCTCGGCCATCTGGCCCTCCTGGTACAAGGACATGGGGGTCGCCCCCATCAACGTGGCCGTGGCCGAGCAGTATGAGGCCCTCATGCGGGGAACGCTGGATGCCACCATCTATCCCATCTACACCATCGAGACCTACAAGTTTTACGAGGTCTGCAAGTATTTGACCCTTCCCGGGTTCGTTGACCCCATGCCCTGCTACACCCTGGTGAGCCTCAAGGCCTGGAACGCCCTGCCCCCGGACCTTCAGCAGACCGTCCAAAAAGTCGCTCTGGAGATCGAAAAAGAATCGGTCATCGGGTCCCAGAAGCTCACCGATTCGGTGCTGGATTTCAGCGCTAAACGGGGGGTGGAGGTCATCCGCCTGAACCGGACGGAGTTTGAAAAGTTCCGCCAGTCGGCCATGCCGCTCTGGGAAAAGTTCGCTGCCAAATCCCCGGCCTGTGCGGAGATGGTTAAGATCATCCGGGCCGACCTGGAGCAGTGGACAGCCACCCGGCCCGAGGCTAAAAAGTGGGAAGAGAGGTGGCTGGCGAAGTGAGGAAAGGGTGCCAGAACCCCGAAAACCCGGAGAAGAATGGGAAATGAAAACCTTTGAGCGGATCATCTCGAAAATCAACGATGCCATGATGTGGGTGGCCGGGACCCTGACCATCCTCATGGGGCTGGCCATCACCTACGACATCATCATGCGCACCCTGTTCAAAGCCCCGGCCATCTGGGCCTTTGAGTTTTCCAATTATCTCTGCGCGGCCGTTGCTTTTCTGGCCGGAGGTTACACCCTGAAGGGGAACCGACATGTGAACGTGGATGTCCTCTACCGCCATTTCGCTCCCCGGAACAAGGCCCTGGCCAACCTGAGCACCTCCTTTCTGTTCTTTCTCGTGTGCGGGGTCCTGATGGCCATGGGCTCCATCACCGCTTTTGAATCTTTCCAGTCGAAGGCCACCTCCGGGGGAGGCTGGGATATTCCCCTCTTTCTCCCCCAGCTCCTCGTCCCGGTGGGGGGACTTCTTCTCGGCCTGCAGGGAGTGATTCGGTGGGCCCAGGACTGGCAGGCAGTTCGCGGCAAAAAGCAGGAGGGGGGGTAAATGGAACCCTGGCTCCTGGCCATCATTCTCTTCGGCGCCATGTTTCTGGTCCTGGCCCTGGGCCTTCCCGTCGCCTTTACCCTGGGCGGTTTGTCTCTGGCCATCGGTTATTTCATCATGGGAGGGGAAGCGGGGTTCTTCGCCTTCACCCTGAGTTCCTTCGGCAAGCTCACCGAGTTCACCATCACCGCCCTTCCCCTCTTTATCCTCATGGCCGCCGTCCTGCAGCACAGCGGACTGGCCGACGACATGTACGAAATGGTATACCGCTGGATGGGGGGCATCAAGGGCGGCCTGGCTATGGGCACCATCATCATCTCCGCCATCTTTGCCGCCATGGTGGGGATCAGCACGGTGGCCACGGCCACTCTGGGAATCACCTCCCTCCCCTCCATGCGGAAAAGAGGGTACGACAAAAAGCTCTGCATCGGGGTCATCTGCGCCGGCGGGGCCCTGGGGATCCTCATCCCCCCGAGCATCATCTTTATTCTCTACGGGGTGGAGGCCGAAGTCTCCATCGGCAAGCTCTTCTTCGGGGGCGTGATTCCCGGGCTTCTTCTCACGGCCATTTTTATCATCTACATCGGAATCCGCTGCGGGTTCAATCCCGCCTATGGCCCCCCCTTGCCCCCCGAAGAGCGGTTCACCCTGGCCCAGAAGGTGCAATCCCTGAAGGGTGTCATTCTGCCGGTCCTGGTTATCTTTCTGGTCCTGGGGGTCATTTACCTGGGGCTGGCCACGGCCACCGAAGCCGCGGCCATCGGTCTGGTAGGTTCGCTCCTCTGCGCCGCCATCCGCAGGCAGCTTAACCTCACCACCTTGAAAAAGATGTTCATCATGGGAATCGGCGTCAACGCCATGGTCTGCTGGATCATGATCGGGGCCGTGGCCTACTCCAGGCTGGTCACCACTTCCGGGGTGGGGGAGTGGTTCTGCGCGCTGATTACCGGCCTGGAACTGAACCGCTGGACGATCCTGTTCGGGATGCAGGTCATGTTTTTCATCCTGGGATGCGTCCTGGACCCGGCCGGGATCATCCTCATCACCATCCCCATCTTTATCCCCATCGTGAGGGCCTTGGGGTTCGATACCCTGTGGTTCGGGGTTCTTTTTGTGATGAACATGGAGATGGCCTACCTGACGCCCCCCTTCGGGTTCAACCTCTTCGTCATGCGCGGGGTGGCGCCGGAAGACATCAACATGGGAGACATTTATCGGGCGGTCTGGCCCTTCGTGGGGCTGCAGGCACTGGGGTTGATCCTGGTTATGGTCTGGCCGGAGATCGGCACCTGGCTGCCCCAGCGGATGATCCGGTGATGGATCTCCCCGGGATTAAGGAGGGTTCGGAATGCGCAACGAAGAATGGCGGCTGCTCGATTTGAAGCTCTCCAGCTACGCCGCGGCCACGCCCATGGTCAGCACGCTCCTGACTTTAAAGGCGGAGGAAAAGATCCCCAACACCCTGGCCCTCATCGCCTTCGAAAAGTCCTCGGCCTGCCTTTTCTATTACAACGATCCGGAAAAGGAACTGGACCTGGAATTCTGTCGGCAGAAGGATATTGAGATCGGCCGACGGGACACGGGAGGCTCTCCCTACTGGGCAGATCCGGGCACGCTGCTCATCTTTTTCTGGTTCAACCGGAAGCAGGTCCCCGGCTTCCCGGACACGATCGCCGAAGGATACCGCTTCCTGATCGGAGCGGCGGCGCAGGCGATTTTCGATCGGTTCGGAATCCCGGCCGTGTACCGTCCCCTGAACGATATGGAGGTCTCGGGGAAAAAGATCGCCGGGCACACGGTCACTTTCTTAGGGGACGCCTGCCGCTGGGGATGCGGCCCCCAGATCCTGAAACCCCGCATGGACCTCATGTCCAGGGCTCTGAAGGTCCCTCCGGAAAAATACGCGGATAAAGAGGCCAAGACCGTGGAGGCGCGGGTGACCAACTTCCAAGAGCTCCTGGGCCGGGTCCCCTCCTTCGAGGAGATCAAGCAAACCTACGTCTCCGCCCTGGAAAGGGCCATGAAGATCCAGTTTCAGCGTGGAAGTTTTTCCCCCGAAGAGGAGCAGCTCGTGGGAAAACAAACGGCCCGGATATTTTCCGCAGATTGGCTCATGGCCATGACGGAAAGAAGGAAATTCGGTGATCACCTGTCCGCCGGATGGGCCAGAGGGGAGCACGCGCTCAAGGTCCCTCAGGGACCTTTAATCCGGGCGATTGTCCTCATGGACGGGAAGATCATCCGGAACATTTCTTTGACCGGTTCGATTCACTGCATTCCGGTCCAGCTGGTTGAAGAGATGGAGGCCGGGATCCGGGGAATAGAAGGAAGGGAGGAGGCCGTAAGCGGAGTGATCCAGAAATTATTCCTCCGCCCCGGAGTTCAGGCCGCCGGTTGCTCTCCCGAGAACTTCGTTCAAGCCATCCTGACCGCCGTCGAAAAGGCAAGAAAGGCCAATTGAGGTTTCCCTATGAATCTGACCGACCGAGAAAAGAAGATGCTGGACGGCGGCTTCGGCGCCGGCCCGCAGACCGCCATGCGCCTTCTGGTGACCCTGGGAGAGGTCTACGAGGCCGAGCGGATGATCCCCGTCTCCTCCTGCCACGTGGGGGGGCGGAGCTTTCTCATCTCCGGGGAAGAGAGCATCGAGTGGATGACCGAGCTCTACGAGGGAGGGGCCCGCTTCCAGGTCTTCACTTCCACCAACCCCTGCTCCGTGGACTTCGACCGGTGGAAAGAGATGGGCCTGCCCGAAGACCTCGTCCAAAAGCAGCGGCGGACGGACGAATGCTACATGAAAATGGGCGTGGTCCCTCTGGGGAGCTGCCTTCCCTACCAGATCGGGAATCTCCCCCTTCCCGGGTCTCTCTTCTCCTGGGGGGGGTCGGCCGGGGCCACTTTTTCCAACTCCGCCCTGGGCGCCCGGGGCAACCGGGAAGGGATGCCTTCGGTCATCGCCGCGGCCATTGCCGGCGTGACCCCGGAATATGGCCTGCACCTAAAGGAGAACCGCTACGGGCAGGTTTTAGTGGACCTTTCCGGTTTGGATCATTCCTCCCTGAGTCTCTCCGACTACTCGGCCATCGGTTCGTATGTGGGCAGAACGCTCCTCAACAAAAACCCGGTGGTCGTCGGTCTCCCCAAGATCTTCAGCCAGGATCAAATCCGCTTCCTCATCTCCGCCATGCCCACGGCCGGTGCCATCTCTCTCTGCCACCTGGTGGGAATCACCCCTGAAGCTCCCACCGTGGAGGCCGCCTTTGGGGGAAAGCCCCCCGAGGATAAGATTTCCGTGGGAACCAAGGAGATCAAGAGTTCCTTCCGCAAGCTGACCACCACCCCCAAGGAAGATGTGGATCTGGTCACCTTCGGCTGCCCCCACTGCAGCATCCCTCAGATCCGGGATATCGCCTCTCTCCTGGCGGGTAAGAAGGTGAATCCCAATACCCGCCTGTGGGTGGCCACCTCCGGCCATCTGAGGAACCTGGCCCAGCGCATGGGCTATGTGGAAATCATCGAGCGGGCCGGGGGGCTGGTGCTCGCGGATCTCTGCGTGGCGCCGGGCGCCCCCTTCCATCTGGTGCCAGGAGTGAAGACCGTGGCCATCAACAGCGCCCGGGGAGCCTACTTCATCCCCGGCGCCTGCAACCTGGACGTCATCTTTGGAGATACGAAAGACTGTATTCAGGCCGCCATCGACGGAAAGTGGAGGGGCTCAAGATGAAGATCGTCCTGAAGTGCCGGAAGGTCGTGAGCGGAGTGGCCGAAGGAGAGGCGCTGGTCACCAAAGAGCCGATCAGTTTTCTGGGGGGGGTCAACCCGGACAAGGGGATGGTGGTGGAGCGGGGCCACGAGGCCGAAGGCCAGGTGATCACCGGGAAGATCTTTGTCTTCCCCCACGGCAAAGGGTCTACGGCCGGGCCTTACATTATGTACGCCATGTCGAAACGGAAGACCGCCCCCAGCGGGATAATCAACGTCCAGGCCGAGCCCATCATCGCCGCCGGGGCGGCCATCGGGAATATTCCTCTGGTCCATCGGCTGGATCAGAACCCCCTGGAGGTCATCCGCACGGGAGACTGGGTTAGGATCGACGCGGACCAGGGCATCGTCGAAGTGACCCGGAAGGAAGGAGGTTGATACAGGAGTAGAGTATGCTGCTGAACGATCGAGTTGCCTTAGTCACCGGAGCCTCCCGGGGGATCGGGGCGTCCACGGCCAAAATCCTGGCCCAGCGTGGCGCGCGGGTGGCGGTGAGCGCCCGCACGGTTTCCGACCTGGAAGCGGTCGCCGCTTCCATTCAAGAAAATGGGGGGAAGGCCCTGGCGGTTCCCTGCGACGTGGTCAATCCCTCTCAGGTTGCGGCAATGACCGAAGCGGTCATGAAGAAGTGGGGACGGCTGGACATTCTGGTGAATAATGCCGGGCTGGGAACACCGGTCAAACCGGTGGAAGACGTTTCTCCGGAAGAATGGGATGAAACCCTTCTCCTGAACCTGAAATCGGTCTTCCTGTGCATCCGCGCCGCTGCGCCGATCATGAAACGCCAGAAATACGGCCGCATCGTCAACGTCTCCTCCTTTGCCGGCCGATTTTTCAGCCGCCTCTCGGGCCCTCAGTACAGCTCCGCCAAGGCCGGAGTGGTGGGATTCACCCGGCACATGGCCGCGGAGCTCGGGCCCTTCGGGGTCTGCGTCAACTCCGTGGCCCCCGGTCCCGTCCTGACCGAGCGGGTCAAGGTGAAATGGGAATCGCGCGCCGAGCAGGAGCGGCAGAAGATCCTCGCGGGAATTCCCCTGGGGCGCGTGGCCCGGCCCGAGGAGATCGCCACGGTGATCGCCTTTCTGGCTTCGGACGACGCCAGCTACGTAAACGGGGTTTGCATCGATGTGAACGGCGGGGGTTACATGGTCTGATCGCCAGGGGGAAATCCATAAATCTTTCAGGGGGAGAGCGGCATGGCCTTCAAAATCACCTTCCAAAAATCAGGAAAAACCTTCGACTGGGAAAGCAGTTCCAATAATGTCCTGGATTTTGCCGAGGACAAGGGGATTCAGATGGAGAGCGGCTGCCGCATGGGGGTCTGCGGTTCCTGCAAAGTGAAGCTGCTTTCGGGGAGCGTAACCATGGAGACGGAAGACGGGCTGGAGGACGCGGATAAGGCCGATCGAATGATCCTGCCCTGTGTCGCCGTTCCCGAATCGGATCTGGTGATAGACGCCTGAGTTTAAATTCCTCGTTACTCGTTACTGGTTGCTCGTTACTCGTTACCCCTATCCTACTTTAGGTGCTTACTGCGCAACTAACACCAACATGTTGGTAAGAAGGAAATATGTTGTGCATTCGCGATAAATCCCCCCTTGCCCCCCTTTTACAAAGGGGGGTTGGGGGGGGATTTCTGGGCTTCAGGCTGCCCTTCAGGGGCCTCTTTTTCTGCGCAAGGTCGCGGAAAAAGCCTAGGATCTATTCGCTCCCTAGCCAGCAGTACCGGAAAATGGCCAGGGCCAGCACAACGCCGACCCCGACATAGAGAGCTGCGAAGCCTGCCAGAGTCCCGACCGAATAGGCCAGGAGCGGGCCCAAAGCCGCCCCGCCGTC
>JAPLIW010000524.1 GCA_026388915.1 Deltaproteobacteria bacterium | reverse complement strand
CAGGGGATTGAAACCGCTCGCCAGATCAAAATCAAGTATCCGGGGATTAAAATATTGATCCTGACCATGCATCAAGAAAGGGAATACCTTTACAAGGCTATATCTGCCGGCGTGGAAGGGTATAGGCAGGATTCGTTTAGGCTCTGGGACGCTGGTGGGGGTTGACGTAGCGGAGCCCGTATTCCTGGATGGTCTTCACCTGGATCCCCTTTTTCTTCAGGGCTTCGATCCCGTTCACCGCCGCGTAGGCCCCGGCCACGGTAGTGATCAGGGGAACTTTTAAAGCCACGGCGTTGGACCGGATGGCCAGGCCGTCGGGCTTGGTTCCCTTCCCTCCCGGGGTGTTGATGATCAGGTCGATCTCCCCGTTCTTCATCATATCCACCACATTGGGCCGTCCCTGGGAGACCTTCAGGACCTCGGTGATGGGAATATCATTACGGGCCAAAGCCTTGGCCGTTCCCTTGGTCCCCACCAGGTTGAACCCCAGGTCCACCAGTTTCTTGGCCAGAAAGATCATGGGCCGTTTGTCCTTGCTGCGCAGGCTGATGAAGACCGTTCCCTTCATGGGGAGGATCTGTCCGGCTCCCTGCTGGGACTTCAGGAAGGCCATGCCGAAGGTGTCGTTGATCCCCATGACCTCGCCCGTGGACTTCATCTCCGGACCGAGAATGGCATCCACCCCGGGGAAGCGGGAAAAAGGGAAGACCGCTTCCTTGACCGCGGTATGCTCGACCTCCACCTCTTTGGTGAAATTCAGCTCCTTGAGGGTCATCCCCAGCATGACCTTGGCGGCGATATTAACCAGGGGGACACCGGTGGCCTTGGATACGAAGGGCACGGTGCGGGAAGCCCGGGGGTTCACCTCCAGGGTGTAAACCACATCGTCCTTTACGGCATACTGGACGTTCATCAGGCCTTTGACGTTCAGCTCCCGGGCCAGGGCATAGGTCTGCTCTTTGATCTGGCTGATGATCTCGTCGCCCAGGGTGTAAGGAGGAAGGACGCAGGCGCTGTCGCCGGAATGAATCCCCGCCTCCTCGATGTGCTCCATGATTCCGCCGATGACCGCGGTCTGCCCGTCCGAGACGCAGTCCACGTCGATCTCGATGGCCTCCTCCAGGAATTTATCGACCAGCACCGGCCGTTCGGGCGAGGCCTCGATGGCTTTTCTCATGAACTGTTCCACGTCGGCATCGTCGTAAACGAGCTCCATGGCCCTTCCCCCCAGCACGTAGGAGGGGCGGAGGAGGACAGGATATCCGATCTCCTGGGCCAGGGCGCGAACCTCTTCCACCGAAGTGGCGGTGGCGCAGGGGGCCTGTTTCAGCCCGAGCTTATCCACCAGCTCCTTGAACCGCTTGCGGTCTTCGGCCCGGTCGATGCTGTCCGGGCTGGTCCCCAGGATCTTCACCCCGGCTTTTTCCAGCGGGACCGCCAGGTTCAGGGGGGTCTGGCCGCCGAGCTGCACGATCACCCCTTCGGGCCTCTCCTGCTCCACGATGGCCAGGACGTCCTCCCGGGTCAGCGGTTCGAAGTAAAGCTTGTCTGAAGTGTCATAGTCGGTCGAGACCGTCTCCGGGTTGCTGTTGATCATGATCGCTTCGTAGCCGAGCTCTTTCACCGCAAAGA
>JAPLIW010000593.1 GCA_026388915.1 Deltaproteobacteria bacterium | reverse complement strand
GAGCCTGGAAAACATCCGGTATCTGTGCGGATTCACCGGAAGTGATGGAGCGCTGATCTATGCCGACGAGGAGCGGATCTTTCTGTCCGATTCCCGGTACGAGGAACAGGCCAGGGGCGAGGTCAGGGGAGCGGTCTTCCGGAAATATAAGAAAAAGATTGAGGGAATCGCCCGGGGCCTCCGGTCCTTACGGGTGAGGCGGCTCGGTTTTGAGGCCTCGGCTTTAAGTTGGGAAAGCTATCAAAGGCTGAAAGAGCGCCTGCCCCGGGTCAACCTGGTCCCCCTGGCGGGGCAGATTACCGACCTCCGGGCCCGCAAGGAGCCGGAAGAGGTGGAAAAGATTCGCCGAGCTATCGGGATCGCCTCCGAGAGTTTTCGGGATACCCTGCCCCGGCTGAAGCCCGGAGTGCGGGAGAAGACGGTGGGAGACTTCCTGGAATTCCGGATGAAGCGCCGGGGAGGGGAGTCTTCTTCTTTCCCCACCATCGTCGCCTCGGGGGCCCGCGCGGCCCTTCCCCACGGGAATGCATCAGCCAAGGGGATTGAAAAGAATGAGATGGTGGTCATCGATTTCGGAGCCCGCCATGAGGGGTATCATTCCGACGAGACCAAAACCGTGGTTCTGGGGAAACCGGAATCCCGGCAGAAAAAAATCTATGATCTTGTCCGGAAGGCCCAGGAAAGGGCGATCCGGGCGGTCCGGCCCGGGGAGAGCGTCCGCCGGATCGACAACGCTGCCCGGGAAATCATCGCCCGGGCGGGATACGGGAAATTTTTCGGACACGGGACCGGGCACGGAATCGGCCTGGCCGTCCACGAAGCCCCCACCATTTCCCCGCGAGGCTCCGGAGTGGTTAAGGAGGGGATGGTCTTCAGCATCGAGCCGGGTATTTATCTTCCCGGGTGGGGCGGAGTCCGCCTGGAAGACCTGATCCTCGTTACCGCTCGGGGTTGCGAGGTTCTGACCTATCTATCGAAGGAGTTGAAGGACAACATTATCTAGGGTGTAGGGTACAGGGCGCAGGATGCAGGCCAAAAGAAACATTTTTTTCGCCTTGTGCCATGCGCTTTGAGCCCTCCGCCGCATTTTTTTATTGAGGTGTTTCTTATGTACACGACGAGTGATTTTCGAAAAGGCCTGAAGGTTGAAATCGAGGGGGAGCCCTTCGTCATCGTCGACTTCCAGCATGTGAAGCCGGGAAAGGGGGGGGCGTTTGTCCGCACCCGGATGAAGAGCCTGGTGAGCGGCAATGTCCTCGACATGACCTTCCGTTCCGGGGATAAGGTGGACAAACCGGACCTGGAAGAAAGAGATATGCAGTTCCTCTACGAAACCAACGGCGAGTTCCACCTCATGGACACGGGCAACTACGAACAGCTCTTCCTGACCGCCGATCAGATGGGCGAGAGCAAGGATTTCCTGAAAGAAAACCTGGTCATCAAAGCCCTCTTCCACAACAAGCGTCCCATCGGGGTCGAGGTTCCCATGTTTGTGGAGCTGAAAGTGGTCCAGACCGAGCCCGGGGTGCGGGGAGACACGGCGACGGGAGCCACAAAAGCCGCCACGCTGGAGTCCGGAGCGGTCATCCAGGTCCCGCTTTTCGTCGAAGAGGGGGATGTCCTTCGGATCGACACCCGTACCCGTGAATACATCACCCGGGTCAAATAGGGATCTACCCCTTCGGGGGTTCGATTTTTAAAAGATTGGCATGGGCGAAAAGGAGGCAGGCATGGAATATCCGGATGATCTCTATTACAACCGCGACCATCTCTGGGTCCGGGTGCAGGGGAATCGGGGAACCGTAGGGGTGACGGATTACGCCCAACGGGAGATGGGGGAGGTTCTCTTCGTGGACCTTCCCGAAGAGGGTTCCCAGGTGGATAAGAATGACACCTTCGGGTCCCTCGAATCCTCCAAGACGGTGGCCGATCTTCACTGCCCCACCAGCGGGGAGATCGTATCGATCAACAAAGACCTGGAGGAGGAGCCGTCCCTGGTCAACGACGACCCTTACGGAAACGGGTGGCTGATCATGGTGGAGTTCGATGACCCCAACGAGCTGGAGGAGATGATCAATGCCGCCGATTACGAGACATTTCTGGAGCAGAAGGAAGATGAGGACAAAGAGGAATAGACGACGAATTTCTTGACAAAACCGGGGAAGGTTGCTAGAACCGGAAGAGAAGAAAAAGCTGGGAAAAACAGCGACCCTCGGAGGTGGGAATGAAAATAATCGAACAAGCCCTAAAGAAAGGGCAGAAATCGCTTTCCGAATATGATTCCAAACGAGTCCTGAAGTCGTACGGGTTTCCGGTGGTGAAGGAAAAGCTGGTGGACAGCCAAGCCGCGGCGGTCAAAGCGGCCAAGGAAATCGGCCTCCCCGTGGTTCTCAAAGCCTGTTCCCCGGCCATCGCCCATAAGACGGAAAAGAAACTGATCGAAGTGGACCTGAGGACCCTCAAGGAAGTGGAGCGGGCCTACGAAGGGATCGTGAAGAGGGTGGGGAACGCTCCCCTGGACGGAATCCTGGTTCAGCAGATGATCAAGGGCTCGCGGGAGCTGGTCATCGGGATGATCCGGGACGCCCAGTTCGGGCCTTGCGTCATGTTCGGGCTGGGAGGAATTTTTACCGAAGTCCTCAAAGACGTCTCCTTTCGGATCGCCCCGCTGGAAAAACGGGACGCTCTGGAAATGGCCCAGGAGATCAAGGGATCCCCGATCCTGGGGGTCTTCCGGGGAATGCCCGCCGTCGATATGGAGCTTCTGTCCGCCCTGCTGATCAACGCCGGAAAACTGGGATTGGAAAATGATGCCATAAAAGAAGTGGACGCCAACCCCCTGATCATTTCGGGAAACAAGCCCGTCGTGGTCGACGCCCTGGTGGTACTCGAGGGCGGGACCAAGCCGTAATCCAGGGGGAAGGAAATGCCCAGCACTGAGGAATTAGTCAACGATGCCCTCTCCGGTTCGGTCCGGGCTCTGGCCAAACTGATCACCCTGGTGGAAAACGAGATGCCCGAGGCCCTGGAGGCCCTGCGGCGGCTTTATCCAAAAACCGGAAAGGCCTTCATTATTGGGATCACGGGCCCTCCGGGTTCGGGCAAGAGCACCCTCACCGACAAGATCACCAAGGAACTCCGCAAGAAAGATTTTACCGTGGGGATCATCGCCGTGGATCCCACCAGCCCCTTTACCGGAGGGGCTCTCCTGGGGGACCGTCTGCGGATGCAGGACATTACCAGCGATGAAGGGGTCTTCGTACGGTCCATGGCCACCCGGGGGACGCTGGGGGGGCTCACCAAAGCCACCGCGGATACAATCAAAATCCTGGATGCCTTCGGCAAGGATTTTATCATCATTGAAACCGTGGGAGTGGGGCAGGATGAGGTGGACATCGTCAAGACGGCCGATACCACGATTCTGATCTCCGTGCCCGGGCTGGGGGATGACATCCAGGCCCTGAAAGCGGGGATCATGGAGATTGCCGACATCTTCGTGGTCAACAAGGCAGACCGGGAGGGGGCGGACCGGCTGATGACTGAGCTGAGCCTGATGCTGGGCCTGAGCCCGGCCAAAAGCGCCTGGCGGCCCCCCATCCTCAAGACGGTGGGAACCCTGGGCGAGGGAATTTCGGAACTGGCGGAAACAATCCTGGCTCACCGGAAATTTCTGGAAGAAGGAGAAGGGCTGATCAAAAAGCGGAATATCCGGGCCCGGGAGGAGATCATCAACCTCATTGAAAAGGAGATCTCCAAGTACATCCACAAAATGCTGAAGTACGATTTGGCCTTCGATGAAGTCATCGAAAAGGTGGTGGCCCGGGAAAAAGACCCCTATTCCTACGCCCAGACGGTAACCGAACCTTTTGCCAGGTATTATCAGATTTACAAAGTCGATAAGGCCAAGGTGTAGGGGCGGCTTGGCGATAATCTCCTTCATGATCTCGTCCGTTCCCCCGCCGATGCGACTCAGGCGGATGTCCCGCCAGTATCTCTGCACCGGGTATTCCATCATGTAGCCGTAGCCCCCGTGAATCTGCAGGGCGGCGTCCGCCACCCGGGCGGCCATCTGGGCGGAGAATAACTTGGCCATGGAGATCTCCTTCACCGGGTACTCCCCCTGCTGGAATTGCCAGGCGCAGTAATAGATGAGATGCCGGGCCGCTTCGATCTCCGTGGTCATGTCGGCCAGGCGATGCCGGGTCACCTGGAAGTGGGCCAGGGGTTTGCCGAACTGAACTCTCTCCTGGGCATACTTGAGGGCCAGCTCATAGGTCATCTGGGCCCGGGAAACGGCGTTGGCCGCGCCCATGATCCGCTCTCCCTGCAGTTCCCACATGATGTGGTGGAATCCCTTGCCCTCTTCCCCCAGAAGGGCATCGGCCGGAACCCGGCAGTCCTCGAAGAGGAGTTCAGCCGTGTCCGAAGACCGCATCCCTAATTTCTCCAGTTTTCGGGTAACCGTGAAACCCGGCGTGCCCTTGTCCACGAGGAACAGGGAGAACCCCTTGTACCCCTTCTTTTCTCCCGTTCGGGCCACCAGGGTGATGAAATCGGCCCGAACCCCGTTGGTGATGAAGATCTTCCGGCCGTTGATGACCCAGTGGTCCCCGTCCCGGCGGGCCGTGGTCTGGAGGGCGGCTACATCCGATCCCGCGTTGGGCTCGGTGATTCCCAGACAGGCGATCTTCTTGCCCTGGTTGGCCGGCAGAAGGTATTTCATCTTCTGCTCTTCGGTGCCGAATTTAAAAATGGGAGGGGTGGCCATCTCGCTCTGGACGGCAACGCCCATGCCGATGGAGCCCATGCCACAGCGGCCCAGCTCTTCGGCGAGGACCACGGAAAAGAGGAAATCGCACCCCTGTCCCCCGTATTTTTCCGGAAACCGCAGGCCCAGATAACCCAGTTCCCCCATCCGGGTGAAGACGGAGTCGGGAAACCCCTCGGCCTCCTCCCATTCATCGGCGTGGGGAGTCAGCTCCTTTTCCACGAATTTCCGCACCGCGTTCCGGAAAAGCTCGTGCTCTTCACTGAACATGGGGTGTCTCATAATTCCACTCCTTTATCCCGAACTTTTATGGGATACAGATGAACACAGATAAACACAGATAAGGCAAAGAAAGAAGATAGGAAGGAAAAAAATAGAGCAATAAGACGAATGATAATAGCTTTTATACTTTTGGGC
>JAPLIW010000220.1 GCA_026388915.1 Deltaproteobacteria bacterium | reverse complement strand
TCAAATCAGCAAGCTCCTCGATGCTGCCCAGCCGGGGGATGTCCTGGTGTTTGACAACGGTGGAAAGGAAATTTCGACGTGGGGTGGTTTGGCTTCCACCGCCGCCAAGGAGAAAGGAATCCAGGGTGTGGTCATTGATGGGGGTTCCCGCGATGCCGATGAGGTCGCAGAACTGAAATTTCCGGTATTCTCCCGACATATCACTCCCAGAACTGGGAAAACGCGAACCAAAATGTTGGAGATGAATGGGGAGATTCAATGTGGAGGAATCCGGGTCAGACCCGGGGATATCATAGTGGCTGATCGTACGGGTATTATTGTCATTCCTCGGGAAAGGGCGGTGGAAGTTCTTGAAAAATCCAGAAAAACTGTAAAAGATGAAAAGGATTTTGCTGAGGGATTGAAAAAAGGAATGACCTTTGGCGAAATGCATCGAAAGACCGGACAACTTTAAAGTCCCCACGGTGAGGGGGTGTTGGGGCAAAGACAGATTAGGTTGGCATCCTCGAAGATAAGTTGTGATTTCTTTGATTATTTCCTTTGGGTAAACCCCCGGCTCTGGCGGGGGCCATGATTTGGGAAGGGGGCGTGGATTCCATCTTGACAAAGGCTTCCGCTTGTCTTAAAAAGGCAATGAATTTTCTTGAGGACGAAAGGAGGGGAAGATGAAAAAGTGGATTTGGGTGTTGGCGGTCGGGTCTTTTTTCTTCGGTCCATTTTTTTCCGCGGCATGGGGGGCGGAACCGGTGAAGATCGGCGTGGGCTTGCCCCTGACCGGTCCTCTGGCTTTCCTGGGGACTGAATTTCTGAAGGGCTCCCAACTGGCCGCCGAGGAGGTCAATAAAACGGGCGGCATCCTGGGCGGCCGAAAAATTGAATTGGTGGTCCGGGACCACAAGGGGATTCCCGCCGAGGCGGTTACCCTCGCCAAGAGGCTGATCGCCGAAGACAAGGTGTCGGTCATCGATATAGACCTGCCCAGCTCCGCCAACATCGCGGTGCAGGTGGTGAGCAAAGAGATGAAAGTGGTGCAGCTCACCGGGTTTGGTTTTGCCCCGGATGTGTCCGACAAGGGGCATCCCTATCACTTCCGGGTCTGCACCCGGGCCGAATCCCTCACCCGGGTATTGGGAGAGTATTTAGCAGCCCTTCCCAACAACAAGAAGATCGCCATGGTAGCCCCCAACGACGACTACGGCCGGGGCGACCTGGTTTCGATGATCGCCGTCTTCAAAAAGATCGGGAAACCGGAAGTCGTTTATGAAGCCTATTACGAGAGGAACCAGACGGACTTCAACACCATCCTCCTGAAGATGAAGTCGCTGAACCCGGACTGCTACTACGTCAACGTCCGTTGGCCGGCCAGCGCCATCGTCCTCCAGCAGATGGAAGACCTGGCCATGCTGAAGGGGAAATACCTCTCCTCGAGCGTCAACTTTTTCAATAAGGATCTGGCCAAACGGGTGGGCCCCCTCATGGAAGGGGCGGTGATGACGGTCTCCTGGGCGCCGGTGTTCAAAGACGAGGAATCCCAGAAGCTGGTGAAAGCGTACCGGGCCAAGTACGGGGATGACCCCAACGACTCCGTCTCCCTGGGCTGGAGCCCGATCATGGTCGCGGCCATGGGTATTCATAAAGCGGGGACGGACAAAGACCAGGAAAAGATCCGCCTGGCGATAAAAGGGCTCAAGTGGAACTCGCCCCAGGGGCCCATCAACTTCGATGATAAAGGGGATTCCGGAGTTCCCGCTTATGTGCTGCAGTTCAAGAACGGGGAGTATCACCTGATAAAATAAAAGGCCCAAGGCGTAAGGCGAAGGAAAAAGGGTCCAAGGGTAGCTTTTTTCTTTCACTCGGACCCTCGGACCCTTTGGGTCTTATCAAGCTATGTGGGATACCACCGTCATTCTAGCCATTCAACAGATCGCCAGCGGGCTGGTCATGGGGTCCATGTACGCCCTCATGTCCATCGGCATGATGCTCATCCTGGGCATCATGACGGTCATCAACATGGCCCACGGCGAATTCTACATGCTGGGGGGGTATGTCTCCTTTTTCCTGATGACCCAGATGGGCCTTCCGTATCTGGTCTCCCTTCCGGTTTCCATGGTGGTCGTGGGGGGGATCGGGATGGTCAGCGAGAAGATGACCATCCGTCCCCTGGTCGGCCGTCCCTGGTATTCCACGTTTTTGACCACCTTCGGCCTTTCCATGATCCTCCGGGATGCGGCCCAGATCATCTGGGGGGTGGACCCCCGGGAGCTCGTATCGCCTTTTTCCCATAAGCGGGTGGTTCTGGGCCCGGTTTTCCTCACCCAGCACCGCATCTT
>JAPLIW010000865.1 GCA_026388915.1 Deltaproteobacteria bacterium | reverse complement strand
TCCCTCTTGACTTTCCATTCGCATAAGAATATTCATCGATTGTAGTTTCTCTTATAGCTCAGTAAACCCATCAACCTTCCCCCTTAACCTTCTGGAGTCCGCCGTGAAAAGGAGTTATCGGAAGATGCCAATATTTGGCCTCCATCGAGGTTACTTAACCTCTTGGGAGGCTTTTGTCTTTTAGTTTCAATAAAGCCAACCCGGAAAAGCAAAGACAGAAAGCTTTGGCTTTCGCCTATACAAAAGCATTCTTTGCTTGCAGATAGCTGGGAAATTGGCTTGTTGCACTTCAACCAACGGTAAGACTTAATAAAAAGGAGGAATAAACTATGGGGAAATATCTATTGCTTTGGGAAGTTGACCGGACGAAAGTACCTGTGAATCCAAAAGAGCGTATGGCTGGATTTAATGTGTTACTGGAAATGGTTAAGCAAGATATAAAAAACGGCACAACCAAGGATTGGGGAGCATTTGTTGGCGAACTTAACGGATATTCAGTCGTTGAAGGAACTGAGGTAGAAATTATGAGCGGGCTACAAAAGTTCGCTCCATTTGTCCATTTCAAGACCCATCCCATTGCTTCAGTAACTCAAACAGAGGAAATGATAACAGCCCTGACCAAGTGATTATGTAAATTCAACCAATTATGTAGGGGGGCGGTGCTGTCAATGACATCGGATCGAGGCACTGCCCCTCTACGGAAGGAAAGCCGCCGGCTTGGCTTGTAATTATTGTCTTGGACTTTAACAAAATGACTTTCATCAAATTACCCCAAAGGAGGTTATCCATATGAGAACGATTTTAGTTGTTGGATCAATACTTTTCTGCCTTTTCTGCGGACAAGTATCTGCGGCTCCTATGGCGAAGCACCTTATCGATTCAACCCCTGATCAAGCCGTGATCATTGGTCTTGACGAATGGTTTGCTACCCATCCTATAAAAGAGGGAACGGGCCGTAGTGATAAGGTCTTTGAATCACCACGTAATTCCGTGGCACTCACCACAAACAAGGATCCTAAAGGCATTGGCAGGCACATTCATACCAGCGTCGATGAAATTATCTTTGTTCATAAAGGCGCTGGTGAAATGTATATCAATGGCAAATGGACCCCAGTTAAAGCCGGTGACTTGCATGTCTGTCCACGTGGCGTGGCGCACGCTACACGTGCAACAGGCGGAGGAGAATTTTCTTATATTTCAATTTTTGCACCTCCACAGCCGAAAGGTGGCAACGACCGGGTCATGATCGACGAATAAGGGAAACCTGCCGTGTGAAATCAATCAAGGCGCGGTGGGCGTGCAGCTAATTATAGCGGCCAAACCAATAAAAGAAAGGAGAAATAGCCATGCCATTCATCAACATTAAAGTCCTGAAAAGCACCCTGTCTGATGAGAAGAAGAAGGAGATGATTGCATGGGTCACGGATGTTGTCGCAGAAATTGAGGCTCGTCCAGCCCCGAAGGAGAAACTTCAGCCGCATACATGGTGCATTATTGAGGAGGTCGACTTCGGGAGTTTTGGCATCGGCGGTGTTGCTGTTACTCCGGAACTACTCAAGGCCGTATTGGGCGGATAGGCATAAATCTTCAGATTCTGAATCGGGACGTGGCAATCTCTATCTCAACGCCAAGGAGACCATGCCACTCGACTCAATCCTATTGCCCTGGAGAGCGAAGAGTCCCAGGCGATTCTCCGGGAAGCTGAATCTGTCTCATCCTGCGTTGTAGGATTGTGGATGGGACCAGTTTTTTCAAATATGCCCGAAAGGAGGTCAACCATGTTAAGATCCAAGGTTTTGCAGGTAGAGTCGCCCATTGGACGGCAGGAGACGGATTCCGCGGGATCACCCGTGGGCGTCGTCCGGATGGATGCGGAGAAATCGTATGCCAACATAGGACTTCTTCTCCAGGAGTACATCAACGAAGGCAAAGAAGCGGCATGGGAGGCGATCAAGAAGAAGATCGATTACACATACGAGGGCCTCGATCTCGCTTTAGCGTCCTTAGAGGCAGAAACGGGTTTCGGTCAGGAGATCAAGTTGCGACTCGCCAAGGGGCAGAAACTTCTCTTCAAGCCCAACCTCGTCAATATCCAAAACATAGATCCCCAGACGCATGGCCCCGATGTAGGCAGTACCGCGTGTACGGAGTGGTCGTTCATCGCGGCATTGATGCGGTGGTTTCACGAAAAAGCGGGCGTCAGCTACTACCAGATGACCGTCGGTGAGGCCGCTACGATGATGCCGGCTTCAGCGGGTCTCTATTCCATGTTGAATCCCGGCGGCAAACCCATAACCGTGGAAGCTACCATGGAAGGAAAATCAGGAAATTTCTATGGCGGCTGGGGTTTCTATTTTGCCCGGAAGTACCTTTCCGAATCCCTTGGACCAGGTGCAACCGAAGATCCGATGCGGGGCTACGAGGAAAGTACCATGGGAACGTACATTCCTCCCGGTCTGGCCAAAGACAGATTAATGGTCTATGACCTGAATAGGATCTTCGATGACCCCAGCAAGGGTCGTGAGATCCCGGTGAAGGACGGTGTCAATTACAAGTCCATCACCCTTCACAAGGCCATCGTGGGTGGAAATCCTGATGATCCCGCCGATAGAAAGGCCTATCCGGGCTGCATCCTCATTAATGTGCCCAAGTTCAAGGTTCATGCAATAGCGATCTTCACCAATGTCATCAAGAACCTGGGCATCGGGCTCTATCCCATGCAGTTTTCAAAATCAGGCGATTATACTTGGGATTACAGCACGCCTCATACCCGTATACCCGGGATTAAGGCAGGCATTCCACATCAGGTCTGGGTTTCGGAGATAGACCACGATACAGGGGTGCCCAAGCAGGACCAGGATGGCTGCTATATCGTGAAAAAAACCGGAGGCCTCACGGCTACTATGATCGACATCATCAGGGCTGTCATCGATCAGGATATCTTCATGATCCACGTGGTTGACGGCATCGAGGCGATAAACCTTGACCACCAGGGTATCGGATTAGGGAAAAAGTATCCCGAGGGCATTGTTTTCGTAGGTCTGGACCCGGTAGCCACGGATCTGCTTTCGGCGCGGTACATGTTCAGCAATGTCCCCCTGAAGGATGCTCTTGCCGTGGACATGGATGACGGAACGGGGGGACATTTTCCTCAGGTTGTCCCCATTGCCGTCGTCGAGGGCAAGAACATCGTCACCGGACTCGACTTCGATTGCTGCATCTCTCGGGACAGGTCCTTCGGGACAGCCGAAAAGAGGGGTTTGGGGAAGAGGAAGTACTATGTGGTGGGACGTGACGCAATATCGGATTCATCCATGGTTTCAATCCATGGCCATCTCGGGGCAGTGCACGCCGGAGTCTTCTCGGACGTGATCACGAGCACTCTGTATTTCGATGTATTTAAATTTCCGTGGGACCTCCAGAAGACCGCTTTCAGTTACTTCGACGCCGTCGATACACTCACCGGATCTTCTTTGAAAAAGGAATTCCTGGAAGCCTTCGATGAGGACGGAGACGGGATCATTACCTATGAAGAATATGGGGAAAAAGGGATTTGGGGATTGGCCTTGAGCCATGGAGGTGAATACGTCTCGCTAATCGGTAATGATCCATTGGGGCATCTCAAGGGTCTTTTCTACCAACAGACGACGATGTCTAGGTTGAGCAATCCTCTCTTGAATCCCAAAGGGCATGGACTCTTCAAAGAATTCTTTTATGGACCGGCTTGCGTGGCGGCCTTGCAAATAACGCAGGCCGCGATGGAGATGCCCGATCCATTCCTGCCTGATCTAACCTTCGGGAAAGGAAAGTGGCCGAGTTTTCAGCTTGCATCGTACTTCTTCACCGCCACCAGCTTGTACGGGAGGGAGTTTCCGAACAAGCTTGGTTTCCCCAGCCTGTATGGGGCAGTCCTTTTCTATGCTGATCTGAGCCGAAACGGCGGTCAGTACGCCGGCAAAATCCGGAGAAAACCCGATCCGGACGGGATCACACGATATGTCTCAGATGTCGCAGGTGGCAAAGTCAAGCCTCTCGATTTTACCCTCTATGTGCCACACGGTTTCGAAAGTGTAAACGGAGTTCCGGTCCCGAATATCGAGGCGACGACGGATCCGGCGAAAGTCTACACGGCATGTTTCAGCGGCGGCAAGGAGATATGGGACCGGATCGGGGCATAGTCAAGCCTATTCAATACTCCCAGGACGACGCGCACAGACCGCCATGGCTTTGGCGTGTCGTCCAACGTGAGAGTTTCGATTGGGAACTCTATGGATCTTCTTGCCCGGTCACCATTAAAACAAAGTCAGCCGAAGAATATGAATTGGTAACAGTCAACTTGTCAAGAATAGGAGGTAGAAAATGGGATTTGTAAAAACATTTGAACAGATCATGGCAAACACCCGGACATCAGCGGATTTTTATGATGCGGAAATGCTCACCGTTTTCTGGGAAACCAAACCAGAAATCATTGCCAAACTCCTGCCGCCGCCACTCAAAACCGCAACTCATCCCATTGCAATGGCCTTTGTCGCCTTTTATCCCAGTACCAATTTTGACGTGACCTACAGGGAAAGCGCGTTATTTATTCGCGCGGTATTCAATGGCGAGGAAGGAGGGTACTGCCTTGCCATGCCGGTCACAAATGATATCGCCATGGCTGGCGGACGGGAGGTTTTCGGTTTTCCGAAAAAAATGGCGGATATTTATTACAAGAAGGACGGTGATACCGTGGAGGGATGGACCGAGCGACGCGGGACCCGCTTTATGGAAGTTCGCGCCAATATCACCGGCAAGTTTAATGACCCAGCCGCCCAGGATATTCTCACAGCCGCTGCCACGGGTGAAGACGGGTCGATTAAGGCGATTTCATACAATTTTAAATACTTTCCTGCGCCGGAAGGCGGCTCGTTTGATTATAACCCCCGGCTGGTGAAACAGGAAACTGTGTTAAGACCTAAAGAAATGCAGTTTGGGGAAGCCGAGATTATTTTTAAACCGTCAGATTACGATCCATGGGCGGAGGTTGAAGTCGTCAAAATGTTGGGTGCCATGTATACCAGAGGTGACAACTCTATGCTGGGGGGAAAAGTCATTGCAGAGGTAGGGACGATGGAGTTTGCGCCCTATGCTTTCCTCAAGTGGGACATGAAATGACGCGGTGCCAGGAGCCGCTACAGACGCAATGTTGTGAGCAAGATCAATTAAAGTGGACTATACAGAAATGGACCATTACAAGAATGGTAGGAGAACGTGGTTCTGCTTTCCTTGCTATCCACATTTCAACCAATAATTCTTAGGTATCACCATTCCGCAAAACCGTTTCTTTGTTGAAGGCAAGAGATCAGTCGGACCATGATGGAATCCCTCCTCAAATCAAAAATAGACATTCCCCTCAGGAACTACAAAAGGACTCAAGGAATGGAATAGACGGGGAAGTCGTCCCGGTTGCGGTTCCGGTCGCGGAGTTCGGCGCGCTTCCCCCGGTTCCAGCCGGAGACCCGGCTGTAATACTGGGTGATCCGGGCAAGGCCATCCACCTCTTCGGAACCGCAATGCCGGCATTTTTCGAGGAGCCCCCGCAGGGTGGCGCCGCAGCGGTCGCAGGAGGTGAACTCAGGGGAAAAGACGATCTGGTTGCTCTGGGTCTCGCGAAACGCCCGGACGACCAAGGCGGCCAGGACGCCCGCCGGGGGCTCGGCGGCCCCCAGTTCGATGTGGGTGACGGCCCCCGCCCGGAAGAAGGGGTGGAAGAAGCCCTCCATCCTCACCCGGGTCAGTGGATCGACAGGCGCTGCCGGATGGAGGTGGGTGGCGTTCGTGTAATAGATCTCCCCCTTGACGAGATCGCCCCGAACGTAACGGCCCGGCAGGGGGGAGAAGTGCTTCAGGTCGAGACGGGCGAAACGGTAGGCGGTGGTCTCCGCGGGGGTTTGCTCCAAGACGAATTTCATCCCATGGATATCGCAGAGTTTCTCGACCTCTTCCTTCATGTGGCCAATAAGCGAAAGGCCGAAGGCCAGGGCCTCGTCCGACTCGTGCAATGGTTTCCCCTTGCGGATCTGGACGAGTTCGTTGAGCCCCGTCATCCCGATGAGATAGGTAGCGTCGGCCATCCGGAGATAGGGTGACCCGTCGTTTTGCATC
>JAPLIW010000702.1 GCA_026388915.1 Deltaproteobacteria bacterium | reverse complement strand
TTGATGATCTCGTAAAAAGTCTCTTGGAGCGTCACCCCGGCGAAAGCCGGGGTCCAGAACATCTTGAAATAACTGGATTCCGGCTTTCGCCGGAATGACGAATTCTATGGAATTGCGACTTTTTACGAGTTCATCAAACTTCAACAGTATTTAAATCCCGCAACTTGAAATCTGTGTTTATCTGTGTTCATCTGTGTCCCATTCAAAGTCTTTAAGCCGGCAGGGCCGTCGCGCCGGCCGGAGCGGGGACGGTGAAATATTCTCCGTTGCGGTGCCGGTCCCGGAGTTCGCCGAGCTTCCCCTTGTTCCAGCTGGAAATCTTGGTGAAGTAGCCGGTGATCCGGGTAATCCCCTCCACCTCGGTCGAGCCGCAGTAGGGACACTGCGGGCTCAGGCCGCGGGCGGTTCGCCCGCAAGTGGTGCAGGTGGTAAACTCGGGAGAAAAAGCGATCTGGTCATTCTGCGACTGGCGGAACACCTTGATCACGAAATTGGCCAGCGATTCCTTCGAGGGGCGGCTTTCCCCCAGCCAGATATGGGTCAGAGAACCGGCTTCGATCAGGGGATGAAAGAGGCCTTCCTTGCGGACCCGATCGATGGGGTTCAGGAGCGTTCCCACGTTGAGATAGGTGGAGTTGGTGTAGTACACCTCTCCCCGGGAGACATCCCCTTTCACCACCTTGCCGGAGAAAGGGGAATAGTCCCTGAGGTCCAGCTTGGCAAACCGGTAGGCGGTGCTCTCCGCCGGGGTCTGTTCCAGGACAAAGCGCAGGTTGTACTTCTGGCTCGCCTTCCCCGCCAGGAGCTTCATGTAGGCGATCACCTTCAGGCCGAACCTCAGGGCTTCGTCCGATTCGTGCAGCTGCTCTCCCCGGTGGACCTGGACCATTTCGTTCAGGCCGACCATGCCGACGAGGAAGGTGGCCCGGTGCATACGCAGGTAGGGGTGGCCGTCCTTCTTCATGGTGAGCAGGGCCAGGGGGCCGTTGTCTCCCAGGGCGAGGAGGCGTTCCAGGAAATCCTTCTTCTGCAGGTGGGCCCGCACGGCGAGGTTGAAGGCCTCGTTGATCTTGGCGAAGAGCCGAGTGTCGTCCCCGCCGCACTGGTAGGCGATCCGGGGAAGGTTGAGGGTCACGTTCTGGAGGGCGCAGTAGCGCATGCGCCAGGGATAATGGGCGTCATCCAGGTCGGATTTTTCCAGCTTGAAACTCAGCCGGCAGCACTCGGAAATCTTGGCTGTGTTGCCCCGGTCGAAGACGAAGTAGGTATTGCCCCTTTCGGCGGCCACGTCGCAGATGTGGTGGAGGAAGTCCATATGGCCCGGGGTCTGGAAGAATTTCTCGGTGATGTGCACCAGGGGCTTGGGGAAGAAGAAGGGCCGGCCCACGGCGTCGCCCTCCCGGAAGACATCGAAGAGAGACCAGGCGAACCTCTGGGCCTGCTCCAGGTATTCCCCGTAGGTCTTGCCGGTGAACTCCCCGCCGGGCCCGATGGCCATGACTCCCTCGAAGTGCTTGGGGACCTCCCAGTAGAGGTTGATGTCGGTGAAGATGGCCTGCCCGCCCCGGGCCACGGCCTGCTGGGAGAATTCGTAGATGAGCATCTGGGCCAGCTGCTTCACCTCCCGGTCGCTTAACCCCTCGAGGTAGGGGGCGAAGAAAAGGTTGACCGAGTCCCACCCGATGGCCCCGGCGAAGTTGCTCTGCAGGGCCGCGGCAAACTTGACCATGTGGGCCAGGAGGACTTCCGGATGCTTGGCGGGCTTGGCCATGGAGAGGGAGTTGGGCAGGCTGAGACCGAACTTCTTGATGTATTCCAGAGACTGGCCCGAACAGTACGGGCGGTCGATGAACCCCAGGTCATGGAGATGAAGATCTCCCCGCATGTGGGCGTCTCCCACCTCCTGGGAAAATACGTTCAGGAGGGCGTACTCCTTCTTGATCCGCTCCGCCAGGGTCAGGTTGGTCGCTTCCGGGCCATGGGGGACGTTGGCGTTTTCCCGGTTGGGGTGGAGGATGAGCTGGTCCACATCGTAGAGGGGAACCCCCAGCCGGGTGTGCATTCTCCGGACTTCCTCCAGCCCGTACTCGATGAGCTTGGTATCCACCAGTTCCCGGATGAGGGGCGCGGTGACCAGGGATATTTTGGAGGAGATGATGAATTCCTCCACTTCCCGGCTGACTCGCTCGGCGGTGTCCCGGTCGATGGTGGTTTCCCGCAGAAGGGCCTCGACGATCCGTTGCCGGTTCCAGTCGGAGAGGGTCTCGGCGGAGGTGCGGACGAAAAGAGCCATGTCCGTGGTTTCATTATTGACCTTCCCGGTTTCGCCGGATGCGGCCAGGGGAGAAAGGCGCTTTTCCGTTCCTCCGTTCGTGGGGGAGTGTATTTTCGAGGATTCACCGAGCGTGTTTATAGAGGGTTCGGATGATTCCGCTCCGCCCTGACGAACCTGAGAGTTCCCTACCTCCATTCCCGCCCTCCTTCTATATGGAATAATTTTTTTAAAATAATTTTAATCTGCTAAGTACGATGATCTTGTAAAAAGTCTCTTGGAGCGTCACCCCGGCGAAAGCCGGGGGCCAGAACATCTTGAAATAACTGGATTCCGGCTTTCGCCGGAATGACGAATTCTATGGAATTGCGACTTTTTACGAGTTCATCAAGTACGCTTCTTTGAGAAAATGCTTTAAAAAGCGAGCCGGGTTTAAAGACCAGAAATGCAGCGAAGTTAAAGCAATGTGGGGAAATATGTTGTGTATGAGAGATTATTAACCACTATATATAGTGTTTGTCAAGAAGAAATTTAGAACCATCCGAAAAATAATTGTAATACTTTTAAATCATTACGATTTTTATTTTTTCCCGAGAATGTGCCGGGATGATTGACCAAACATATGGGGGTGGGAGAATGGCTGCCCCCTAGATATAGGCGTTGATTCCCCCAAAAAAATCGGCAGGCTGTTAAGAAAAGCCCGGAATGTAGGGGCGGTTCGCGAACCGCCCCTACGCTGGGCTCACCATTGCGGAAAACGTGTGGGGGGCTATGAATGAGGAATTTCGGAGAAAAGAAAAACCCCCCTCGGAATTGAGAAGGCGCCGACTCCAAGGGGGGCCCATGAGGGGGAGAAACGTGCGGCTAAAGGGTTTTGGCGATTTTTACGGTCAGATCACCCAGTAAATTCGTGTAACTCCCGAGCTCGTTGTCGTACCAACCGTAGACGACTGCCTGGGTTACCGGGATGTCGGCCATGCATTTTCCCTCATTGGATTTTAAATCAACCCCTTTGAGCTGGGGGATTTTGGCCAGGTCGATGCAGATGGAAGCGGTCCGGGTATGGTTCTCCGACCCTTCGATGATGGCCGCCGCCCGCGGGTTTCCGATGATGTCCGAGGAGACATTCTGCCGCTCGCTGTAAAGGAGATAATCCTTCATATAGCCCTCGGAGGCTTTCGCGTAAATCTGATTGATCAGCTCCCGTTTGATGGGGTTCCGCAGGCTCTCGTCCTCCAGGGTCACGACCAGAACGATCAGGGATCCGGTGCTGGTGGGGATCCGCACGGATTCGGCGATGAAACCGATGCGTTTCATCTCCGGGATGACCAGGGCCAAGGCCTTGGCCGCTCCGGTCGAGGTGAGGATGATGTTGTTCAGGATGGAGCGGTTCTTGCGCAGGTCCGTCGATTTGGCATCGGGCAACCGGTCCAGCACTTCCTGCGACCCGGTAGCGGCGTGCACCGTGACCATGGAGGCGGTGAGGATCTTGTCCGCGCCGAAATAATCCAGGAGCGGCTTGACCATGAAGGCCAGGCAGGTGGTGGTGCAGGAAGCCCCGGAAATCATCCGGTGCTTCTGGGGGTCGAAATGGTCGTCATTGATCCCCATCACCACCGTGACCGCGGCGGCGGGCATCTTGAGGGCCTTGTCCTTGATCTTGAAGGGGGCCGAGGCGATCACCTTCTGCGCCCCGGCCTGCAGGTGGCCCTGAAGGGAGCCTTTTTTGTCTTCCGGAAGAGCCGTGGGGTCCAGGAACTTTCCCGTCGTGTCCACCACCAGACGAACCCCCAGGTTTTGCCAGGGAAGGTCTTTGGGGTTGCGGTCCTTCCTGAGGATGGACACCGGAATCCCGTTGACTTCCAGGGTCCCGTGCTCCTCGTTCAGGTTCTCGATCACCCGCCCCCCCCTGTGCCCGTGGAGAAACTGGTTCAGATGGCCGTAGGTGCTGTCCCGTTCGATATAATCGACCACATCCTGCAGCCCTCTACCCACCTCCCGGCCGATGTTCACCACGAGTTCGGGAAAGGATCCCCTGGCCACATGGTGCCAGAGGGTGAGCTTTCCAATTCGCCCGAGGCCGTTGATCCCCAGTTTCATGAGCAGTTTTTCCCCGCCCTGCGCCGGGCCCTTCCCTTGTCGTGGATCGTAGGTCATTTTGGCACCTCCGCGAAATGAATGAGTTCGCGAAAAGGCCGGGTCTTCTCCGAAGGCCCTGCCTGTTTATCCCTTTGATTCAAGCACCAAACCCTAAACAAATTTCAATGACTGAAATTTCCAAACGGGTAATTTTGATGATCTCGTAAAAAGTCTCTTGGAGCGTCACCCCGGCGAAAGCCGGGGTCCAGAACATCTTGAAATAACTGGATTCCGGCTTTCACCGGAATGACGAATTCTATGGAATTGCGACTTTTTACGAGTTCATCAAGTTTGGGTCATTAAATTTTGAAATTTGGTATTCGTTTGGTATTTGGAATTTGGGATTTACAATCTACCCGGCATCGGGAGCCGTACCTACAGGATACCTCCCGACTCGAAATTGGAAACATTACAAAATATTATGATAGGGTTCTCCTTCGTCTTTGACCTCGTGCTTTCCGAGGTAAACCAGGCCCTTTCGGCCATCCAGGCTGATCCAGTCTCCCCGCTGGAGGCTGATGCGGTTGATATGACAGCGCCCCTCATTCTCCAGGACCATCATGCTGTGGCAGCCCACCACGGCCGTTCGATCCAGCTCGAAGGCCACGATGGCCGCATGGGAAGTCTGCCCCCCCTTGGCGGTCAGCAGGCCTTCGGCCAGGGAGATTTCCCGGACATCCTCGGGGACCGTGTCTGAACGGATCAGGACCAGGGGGGTGTCCGGCTCGTCCCGGCGGAACCGCAGGATGTCTTCCAGGGTGAAGACAATCCTCCCCGATAGGGCTCCGCCGCTGACCCCGATGCCTTTGCCGATGAAGCTCTCCTCCAGGGCCGCGGAGGGAGAGAAGACCTCGAACCGTTCCCTCTTGGCCGAAACCATGTCCCGGGTCTGGAGGATGTACAGGCCCGTGGTGTCGGGGTTTTCATAGGTAAACTCGATCTCCTGGGGATTCCACTTCCGGTCATAAACCAGGGTTTTGGAGATGGAGAAGAGCTGCTTGTAAATCTCCGGAAAGTCTTCCTCCAGGGAAAGGTCCCCCTCTGCGCCGGCCGTTTCCCTCTGTTCCTTCGAGATGGGATAGGTGGTGACCAGCCCTCCCACGATGTCTTCCCCCTGGTTGCCGGGAGTGAAGTCTCCCCAGAGGGCGACCCGCCGGACCTTGCGGTAGGGATGGGCGGTGAAGAGGACGCCGCTGCCCGTGTAGAGGCTGAGATTGCCGAAGATCATGGCCTGGACGATCACCGCGGTTCCCCAGTAGTCCGAGATGCCCATGATCTGTCGGTACTGCCGGGCGTTGTTGGAGTCCCAGGAACGCAGCACCTGCTGGATGGCCACGTTAAGCTGGGCCCAGGGGTCTTCGTAGAGGGTGATATGCCTCTCGGACACCGCGGCGCGGTAGGCGAGGGCCAGCTCTTTCATCTCTTCGCCGGTGAACTGCCTCTTCTTGTCCGCGTGGTAGCGGGCCTTGAAATTGCGCATGACCTCGCTGAAGGCCTCCCGCGGCATGCCGAAAGACATGCCCCAGGACTGGAGGAACCGCCGGTAGTTGTCCCAGGCAAACCAGACCTCGCCGGTCGATCGGGCCATGCTCTCCACGATCTCCTCGTTGATCCCCACGTTGAGGAGAGTGGCCATCATCCCCGGCATGGAGATGGTGGCCCCGCTGCGCACCGCCAGGAGCTGGGGCCGCCGGGTGCTGCCGAACTCGTTTCCGGTCATCTTTTCGACCTGCTGGATGCCCGCGCGGATCTCCCGTTCGAAATGGTCCCGGGCATACTTGTACCGGTCGAGGATCCGCTGGCAGCGGAAAACTTCGGTGGTGACGATGAACCCCGGGGGGACGCGGGTCCCCTCGGAGGCCAGGACCACCAGGTTGTATCCTTTTCCCCCCAGGTGGATCAGGTCGTTGGTCAGGGGATTGGGGTTATGGATGAAGCAGGTGACCTTTTTGGCGTCGTAGGTCATCAGCAGGTCCAGGTCCGTTTCGCTCAGGGTCTCCCTCTGCTCGGTGAGGATCTGATGGATGCGGGTCAGGAAATTATCCAGATACTGGAGCCCGAAGGTGGTGGAGACCAGGTCCCGGAGAAATCGCTCGCTGATCTGGTGGATGAACTCGTTGGGGCCCAGCTCTTCGGCGGAGGGGGGGAGGAATTTTGCCTGGATGTTCTCCCGTCCCATCTGCCGGAGGAGGTTGGAGAGGTTGTTCTTGTGGGCGTTGAGGTAATAGACCGACAGGATGTCCTTGACCGCTTCGGAGAAGCCCCGGAAGATGTCCAGGTACTGGGTGAAGGCGAACCGCTTGATGTCCAGGGATTTCTCCAGGAGCCGGAGCTGGGTTTCCAGCCCGTGGGAGGAGATGCCGTCCAGCTGCATGGCCCGGAAGAAATAGTGGATGACCCGGATGATCTGAAAAAAGGTGGCCCGGGTGATGAAGGAAAGGTCGAGGGAGTCGACGAGCCTTTCAAAGTAGATGTTGGCCAGGTTTTCCAGACGGAAGGTCAACCCCAGGGCGTCGAACTTCTTCTCCCGGTACCGGCCGTACATGGAGGGAATGTCCACGGCGATGTGCCGCTTGTGGTAAATGTCTTCCCGCGCTTCGAACCGTTCGGCCGAGGTGATGACCTCCTTCAAGCCCTCCAGGTAGGTCAGGATCGCTTCCAGGCACTCCAGGGTGTCGTTCCGGTCCAGGACCTTCTGGAGCTCGTCCAGTCCCTCGAAGCCCCAGCGGGAGGCCTGCTGGAGGTGGTACCGGATCTCCTGGAAGCCGAGGTGATACTTCTGGTTGATCAGGCGGTAGATTTCGATCAGCAGATCCACCCGCTTTTTCTCTCCCTCGGAGAGGCGGGGAAGGGAGGAAAGGATCTCCTCGACCTCCGGGTCGCTCAGCCCCAGCAGGTCTTCTTCCTTCTGGAGGCCCTTCCGGTCAAAGATCTCTTTCAGGACCGCGTGCACCTCATCGATGAAAGGACCCTCGGTCTTCAGGTTCTGGAACACTTCCGGGGGGAGGAACTGCCGCAGGCCGCTTTTGTCCTTCTGGATCCAGAAGCGGAAGATCTCCCGGATGAAGTCTTCGATGAGATTGCTGCTCTCCACGTGGCTCTGCTTGCGCAGGAAATGGATGAGAAGGTCCTTGCGGTTGCGGAGCTCGTCGATGTCGGTGGTCACGTCCCGCAGCTGCCCCTCGGCGCCGATTTCGTTGAAATAGACGGGAAGGGCCTTGGTGAGCTGCTTGACCAGGTTATAGACCGGCTCGGTGTCGGAGTTCAAGAGCTTGGTGATTTCTTTCTGGAAGAGATCCGTGTCCTTGATGCAAGTCCCGCCCAGCCTCAGGTTGATGATGAGAGCGGAAAGGAGGGTGCTGCACCATTTGGGGTTGCGGGAGATGATGTCCAGCCAGACCCGCACGTTGAGAACGTGGCAGGGATTGCTGATGATCTCCCAGTTGGCGTTCACCCCCCGATACCCCGGGTACTGAAAACCGAAGCGAAGGACCTGGTCCAGGAAGGTCTCCACCAGGGGGCTGTACTCCCGGTTGAAGATCTCGGCCCCGATGGCCTGGATGCACTGGAGGGCGGTCTGGGGATAGTTCTCCACGTGGGATTTGAGGAGGGAAAAGGCCTTGACCAGGACCTCTCCCATCCGTTCGGGGGATTCCTTCCCGAGCAGGGCCACCAGGGTGTGGTTGATCTCCCGCAGGATCTCCTCGTGGATGTCCCTGAGGCCCGGAATCTCCATGATCTTGAAGAGGGAGAGGATCTGCCAGTTCCCGGGCAGCGGTTCCCCGTCGCCCTCGAAGGAGGCGGCCAGGCGTTGAGGGATCTCCCGGTAAGCCCGGACGATCTCCAGGTACCCGGGCAGTTCCAGAAGATTCCGCAGCGTTTCCCCCGAGCCGTCCCGGGAGGAGAGCTGATCCAGATGGGCCAGGTGCTCTTGGAGACGCCGGTGAGAAATCCCCTCCAGAAAATCCGTTTTTTTCTCCCCCGGTCCGGGGGATTCCGCACCTTCCCCGGTGAACCATTTTTCCGGGTCCTCTTCCTTCAGCCAGTATTCATAGGCCGCCCGCAGGCTCTGGGTCAACAGGCGGTTGAATTCACTCATGCCGGAGCCGTCGGAAACCTTCCGGAGCAGGACCTGGCCGATCCGCTTCAAAGGGGTATGGCTGGAGGCCAGCAAGAAAAATTTCTTTTCCGGCATGGAAGAAAGGCGCTGAAAGCAGGCCTGCACGACGGGCAGGAGGCTTTCCTGATTTGCCGGGTTGAGTTCGTTGAGGATCTTTTCGAGGTAGCTGAACAGGTGATCGATGGCCTTGGCCTCCACGTCCGCCTTGTGGGAGTTCAATAGGGCGTCGAGAAAGACATCGATCATGGCCGAAACCGCCAGGGGCCCCTTGGGGTGGCGGGAGTAGGAGGCGAAGTGTTTCAGGGCGAAGCCGCGCAGCTCGGGGAGGATGATTTCCCAGTTCTTGTAGGGGTGATTGAGCTCGAAAAGGAGGGTATCGAGGGATTTCAGAATCCCCCGGTAGCCGGACACCGTCTCCTGAAGGATTTGGTACTTGGGGGCCACAGCCACCTGGTCCACCGCGGTCTCTTCCAGGTTGATGCGCAGGGCATCGGAATCGAAAACTTCCTGGGAATCATCGGTTCCCCGGCGGACTGAACCGGAAGAGGGGGGATCGATGGCCATGCAAAAACCTCCGGAGGCTAAACGGTCTTCTGGGAGTCCATGTGTAAAATGAGGTCCAGCACCCGGTTGGAGTAGCCCCATTCGTTGTCATACCAGGCCAGCACCTTGGCCATGGTTCCGATCACTTTGGTCGAAGAGCCGTCCACTACCGAAGAGTGAGGATCTCCCTGGAAGTCGATGGAGACCAGGGGCTCATCGGTGTATCCCAGGTAGCGGTTGACCGCGTCTTTCAGGGACTGGTTCACGTCCTTGACCGTGGCGTCCTGCTCCAGCTCCATCACCAGGTCCACGAGGGAAACGTTGGGCGTGGGTACCCGCACGGCCAGCCCGTCGAACTTTCCCTTCAACTCCGGAATCACCAGGGCCACCGCCTGGGCCGCTCCCGTCTTGGTGGGAATCATGGACAGGGCCGCGGCCCGGGCCCGCCGCAGGTCGCTGTGCGGAAAGTCCAGGAGGCGCTGGTCATTGGTATAAGAATGGATGGTGGTCATGAGCCCCCGACGGATCCCGAATTTCTCCAGGATCACCTTGGCGATGGGAGCCATGCAGTTGGTGGTGCAGGAGGCATTGGAAACGATATGGTGATGGTAGGGGTCGTAGTCGTCCTCATTGACCCCCATGACGATTGTTTTGTCCTCGTTCTTGGCCGGGGCGGTGATGATGACCTTGCGGGCGCCCGCGTCGAGGTGGGCCCGGGCCCGGCTGGAGTCGGTGAAGAGGCCGGTGGACTCGATCACGTACTCCACCCCCAGGTCCCTCCAGGGAATCTGGGCGGGGTCCTTGCTGGCGGTGATGATCACGGTTTTGCCGTCAACCACCAAACCTTTTTCGGTGACCTTTACCTCGGCTTTCAGACGGCCCATGATGGAATCATACTTGAGCAAATGGGATAAAGTGGCGTTGTCGGTCAGGTCGTTAATCGCTACAATCTCGATGGCCGAGAACTCTTTCGCCTCCCGGGCGGCCCGGAAGACGCTCCTGCCGATTCTCCCGAAGCCGTTGATGCCGACTTTGATGGCCATGACAAGCTCCTTTCTTCCAGGCGAGAAGGAACGAGAACCCCTCTCTTCTTTCATGGAAACTTGTTAACTTCCTTCAGTTATTAAAAATATCATTAACCCCGGCCATTGTCAAAAGCTTTCACCCCCCGCCCAATTGCGGATTGCGGATTGCGGATTGCGGATTTCGAGAATGCAAGCACCAAATCCCAGATACCAGGTAAGTTCCAA
>JAPLIW010000148.1 GCA_026388915.1 Deltaproteobacteria bacterium | reverse complement strand
CCGGTCATATCGGGGTTGAAACCCACCAGGCGGATGGGGAGATCTTGAAAGGCTGCGCTATGAAAGTCCCAGAGGAGGATCCCCTTTCGGTTTTGAATCTGATTGGATACCCGGATTCCTGCGGCTATTTCTCCCGACCATGGCAAATACTGTTTGACATCCACCGCCAGCGGGACAACATCTTGGGTGCAGGACCAGGATTTTCCCTTCAGCGAAGAAACCGCAGCCACATGACCCCCGATCAGGTCCAGGTACTGATGCAGAAGAACCTTTAGCCTTTCCGGGGGTATTCCCAAGCCATGCTGCGATATGCGAGCGTCGAGGGTGCTGTGGATAACCAGGATGCGAGGGCCCGGCAAGGATTTGGAATCGAGCAGGTCGGTTAAATTGTGAGTGATGATGCAATAATAAGAGGGCCTCGTTTTTAATACCCATTCCAGGGAGACAAGCGTGGAATTTCCGGGAACGGGACGCACCCTTTGATCCCATCGGTCGCAATAACGACCCGGCAATCCATCGATAATGTCGATCGGATAGCCAAGATGCTCCAGCCGATGGACCCAGGTCTCATGGCAGTTAAAGGTCAGCAAACGGGGCCCGGAGTCATTCCCTATCTTTGAAGGAACAAAAAAATTCTTACTCCAGCCCATCACAACCTCCTGAAAATCGGGATCATGCCGGAACCGAGTTCGGGGCGAGAGAATCCCCGGAAGAAAAGGATTCGAGCATGGTTTGTAAGAGAACGGTGGCCGACTGGTCATCCTGAATCTTCTTGATTTGCTCGATGACCCCGAGGACGATCTGGATCAATTCCCGTAGATCATGGATCTCAATATCCCTGGCTAACCCCAGCTTTTGCATCATCTCATCCAGGATGGAAACCGCCTTCTCGATTTCCCCCTCCTGCCAGTAGCCCCGGAACGCGACGCCCAGGGGCAGGAGCTCGCCGTTCCGGGCCTCGAGCCGGACTTTGGGGTCGGGGTCTTTTTCCGCAGGGGAGAAATAAAAATCGGGTGCTTTTCGCCGGGGCCATTTCTCCCTGGCCTTCAAGATGGACTCCTGAAACTTTCGGACGAATCCTTCCATGGGAAAAGACGCTGCCGCCTTCCTCCGGGCCGCCTGCCCCATCCTTCCGGCCAGATCCTGGTCATGGAGGAGCAGCTTGGCGTATTGGCCCAGTTCCCTCGGATCGTCGGATAAAAACCCGCTGACCCCATGTTCCACGGGCGAAGTCGGGTGGCGGTTTCCCAGGACGGGAAGTCCCGCGCCCATGGCCTCCAGGGTGGCCATGTTGTATCCATCTTCCAAATCCGGGTGGGCGGTATGGACATAGAAGCGATGGGAAGAAAGAATCGATTTAAGATCATCCCAACTTTGAGAAGGAAACACACCCGGCATATCCGGGTTGAAGCCCACCAGCCGTAGGGGGACGCCCTGAAAGGAAGCCTGGTGAAATTCCCAGAGGAGAATCTCTTTTCGGTTCTGAATCTGATTGGATATCCGCAATCCGGCCGCTACTTCTCCCCCCCAGGGATTATATTGCCCCACGTCCACCCCAGACGCCACGATATCCTCGGTGAAACCCCAGCTCTTCCCCTTTAACGGGGAAATGGCGACTGCATGCCCTCCCACCCAGTCCAGATATAGTCGAACCAGAGCCTTGAGCTGCTCTGGCGGCATTCCCAGACCGTGCTGGCGCATTCGCCCGTGCAGGGTGCTATGGATGATCAGGATCCGCGGCCCGGGCAGGGATTTGCAATCGAGCAAATCGGTGATGTTGTGGGCAATAATACAGTCGTAAGAAGGCCTCGCTGCGAGGACCTGTTCTAGGGTCAAGAGGGTGGAGTTGCGCGGAAGGGGGCGGACCCCCAGGTCCCATTGATGGCAATAGCGTCCCGGCAAACCATCAAGGATATCAATAATAGCCCCAATGTTCTCCAGCCGATGGACCCAGGCCTCATGGCAGTTAAAGGTCAGCAGCCGGGGAAAGTGAATATTTTCCATAGATTATTTCGCCTAGAGCTACTGAAAATCTGCAACATCTATGCCATTTTAATAAATAATCGCACTTAAAAAATCCTTTCTTTTCCATCATTTGCCCGTCCAGCAAAAGGTTACCGGTAATTTTTTCCCTGGCGATAGGAAATTTTTGCAAAAATCCCTAAAGTTTTCTCCCCTTTTGACGAAACGATAGACAGAGAGATGGTGTATGATTATCACGAATTACCAGGTCCATAGCACCCTACGAGCCTATGACCAGCAGCTGGCGGAGAAATC
>JAPLIW010000934.1 GCA_026388915.1 Deltaproteobacteria bacterium | reverse complement strand
GCGTGCCGTATAAGAAAAAAATAAAGATGGCGTACAGAGTCATGACGAGGAATGCCCAGGTAACCCTGGAGTCCCATTCCTTCTCCCGGAAAGCCATCCGTATGCCCTGGACCAGGCCGATGGCAAAAAAACCGGTGGCTGGAAGGGCCAGGAGATATACGGCGGACATATAATCGTAGTCCCAGAATGGGTGTCGCCCGGCCAGAACAGCTTTGCCCCCGAGGTAGGCGTCTCCCCAGAAAGTAGAATAGATGGCGTCCCAGAAGGAGTGGAAGCCCGAAAAGTAGGGGTGCCTGAGGCTTTCTCCAAAGCCGATATAGTAGTCCAGAGTATGAAATCCCGGGTCCTGCCACCACAGCTTCCCCGGCAGGTTCCAATTGACAACGACGGGCGTGCTGAAATGGATCACGTTTCTTACGTAATACCATCCCGCAACAGCCGTGAGGGTCAGCAAGAACAGGCCCAAACGAGTGGCCACCGCCCCCGGGCGGGAGGGGAAAACCCGGATCAATTTGTAGAGCAAGAAAAGGGTCGCCACCGGGACGACGGCGAAGGCGGTGACCTTGGTCAGGAGGGCCAGGCCCAAAAGGACACCCAGGAGGATCACGGACCGGAACCCCACGTCGGGGCTTCGTAGAATCCGAACGCAGGCGAGCAGGGATAAGCCGATCAGGAAGGCATGGAGGGGCTCGTTCCCCACATAAGCGGAGATGTAGATGTTCATCGGGAGGAAGCCCGCCAGGATGACTCCTCCCAGGGTTCGCGTCCGGTCATCCGGAAAAACCAGCCGGAGGAGGGAGTAGGAGACCCAGATATTTCCCATCCCGCAAAGAAGCGGAATGATCTTGAGGTACGGGAAAGGGTTGTTCCAAGAAAAGAAGGACCCCATCATCTGCAGAAAACCGGCGGAGAGGAGGTAGAAGAAGGGGGGGTGGAACATGGACCATCCCTCGGTTGGCAAAGGGATTCTTTGATTTTTGATAATATAGAAGATGTACTCCAAATGATTGCCAGCGTCAAACCCGGCATCCAGGTCGATTTTGACCATCTTCTCGCCGAACAAGTAGACCCACGCCGCGAAGATTGCCAGGAGGGCGATCTTGGGAAGAGACTTCCTCTCCCCGATTCTTCTAAGGAGGGGGGCGGCGCTGAAGAGGACGATGGTTAAGCCAAAAATCAGAAACAGGCTCACCCATTTTTGGGAAAGGGATTGAAGGGAGGTTGGAATGTTAAGGCTGTCCGGGTTGGCTCTCGTGTCATCTGCTAAAATCGCCTGGACGTAGGGCTCGGCTTTAAATCTTACCTTCCAGGTTTCATCGGTCTTTACTGGAGGGTCCAGACCCTCGACCTTCACCCAGAGCAAGGCTGGCCCCAGGGGGTTATTGACCACTACCCGGATCGTGTTGGCCCCCTGTTTCAGCCATGGGGAAATCAGACCCCGGCTTCCTTCCTTCCAGTTTTGGGTGAACTCCAGCGGAACTGGAAATTCGTTCACCCAGAGTTCTGCCCCTCGGAAGGCTTTTAAATGAATGGAAACCTGTCCCCTCCTCTCATTTTGGATGAAAAAATCTTTCTGAAACTCGCCTTGGTCCACATAACCCCGGGTAAAACCTGACAGCGGAGTGGGATAGCGAATCCACGCAGCGGTGGAATCGGGCCAAAGAAAGGCTATGTCCGGGGAAAAGATGGCCTGGCTTAGGATAAAAATGGGGGGTAGCACGAGAAGGAAGGCCCAAAGGAAAATGGACCGTTTTTGCCGTAAGAACCGTTTGAAAAAGTTTTCCATCTCTTAAAGGTGAGCTATTTATTCTTTCCTTAGGACATTTCGACCGCCAGGGACCTTTTCTTAAGGCTGCAAAGGCAAGAAAACGCTAAAGGCCGTGCCCTTTCCCGGCTGGCTCTGGACCGATATTTTTCCCTCCATGACCTACTTCAAAAATGGAAAATTTTTCTAAAGCCTGGGTGGTAACAGTCCACGGTAAGCTATTCCCCTCGATGCTAAAGGCATAATATCCGCCCCAGGGCCATATGGACATTGTCCTTATGAAAGACAAGGGGG
>JAPLIW010000144.1 GCA_026388915.1 Deltaproteobacteria bacterium | reverse complement strand
AAAGGGGATTTGATTCTCTCCATCGGAGGGCTGAAAGTCTCCTCCCGTCCCCAGGCCCGGGACCTCCTTCATCTCCACCATCAAAATCGCACTCCCACCCTCTCCCTTTCCGTTCAGCGCAGCGGGGAATTTCTCGAATTGAATCTTCTCACCGGCCGGCACGTCTACCCTTATGCGCCGGAAACTGATCATCACCTGGGAATGATCTTCATGGGAGCCGGGTTCCGCCCCAGCCTCCTGGAAGACCTGAAGGCCCTGATTACGAACCACGAAGCCCGGAATGTGCTGATTCTATCCTCCCGGCTGGTGAAACCCGTTTTCCTCCAGCTTCTGCGGGAGTCCTCCCTCTTCGGAGGGATTCAAATTCAGGTCGAGGTTCCGGAGAACCGCTATTTCGGGGGGAACATCTGCATGGGGGATCTGCTGGTCGTCCAGGACTTCATCGATGGCATCCGGGAATTTCTGAGGAAGAATCCCCCTCCCGACCTGGTGGTCATCCCCTCATCCCCATTTTCCCTGGGACAGTGGAGAAGAGACCTGGAAGGGAGAGTCTTCACTGAAATTGAAAGATCGGTTGGGCTACCCGTCGCCCTCCTGGACTGCGAGCCCATTTACGATTGAATCCCTTTTTTCCCTTGACACGGTCCTTCCGTTGTTCTATATGACCATCAAATTATCCTTAATCATTTGAAGGCTGTCCTTCCGAGTCGCCATGAGTTCCCTGGGGAAAAAGGGATTCCCCTCTACCGTCGCGTCGAATCGATTATCCGGAGCAGGATCCTCATTTATTATTGTCGCTATTGAAATGAGGGATTTCAAAAAGATTTGAAGCCGGTCTTGCATTTTTCCCTTCCCCCGGGGGAAAGCCGGGGGTGTGCCCCCAAAAAAGATCCATTCGCCTCATGAATTCCCTCGGTTAAGTCCCTCACCATATCCCTTTCCTTCCCTCGGGAAAAGGGTGAGGGCGAGGGGGATTGAAGAAATGGAGGAATGATGCCCAGGAAAAAAATCGTCGCCCTGGGAGGGGATGGAGTCGGTCCGGAAGTAATGGAGGTCACCTGCCACATCCTTGAGAAAGCCGGATATGCCCTGGACATCTTAAAGCCTCTTTGCGGAAGCGAGGCCTTCAAGGCCCAAGGGAACGCCTTTCCCGACGAAGCTAAAAAGCTTTGCGAAGAGTCCGACGCCATCCTGTTCGGCGCGGCCGAAGGTCCTTCCGTGGCCATCCTGGTTTATCTTCGCTGGTTCATGGACAACTACATCAACCTCCGGCCGGTGCAATATTATCCCGGAGCCCTTTCCCCCCTGAAGAACCCCGAGAAGATTGATTTCCTGCTGATCCGGGAGAACAGCGAGGGCATGTACCCGGGGAGGGAGGGGGATCTTCCCTGGCTGGCTCAGAAATTACCCGACTACAAAGACCCCTTTGGCCGAACCCTGGATTTTTACGGGGAGGGCAAGTTCGCCATCCGCCTCATCACCCGAAAGGGAACCGCGCGGATAGCAAATTATGCCGTCGAACTGGCCCGGGAGAGGAAGTCGCGGGGATTCGCCGGGAAAGTGACCTGCATTACCAAGTCCAATGTGCTTCGCCAGTCCTGCGGTTTTTTCCAGAAGATCGTGGAGGGGGCGGTGAAGAAGTCCCCCGGAATCGGGTACGAGCATTTCCATGTGGATGATGCTGCCCGCCGCCTCATCCGGTTCCCCCGCGATTTCGATGTGATCGTCACCTCCAACATGTTCGGCGACATCCTGGCGGACGAGGCCGGGGAAATGGTGGGGGGCCTGGGCATCGCCCCCAGCGCCTGCCTGGGAGGGCGCAAGCCCTATTTCGAGCCGGTGCACGGCTC
>JAPLIW010000217.1 GCA_026388915.1 Deltaproteobacteria bacterium | reverse complement strand
GATTTGTCATAGTTATATTGCAGCCGGATCCGGGAAAATTCCGTGGGGTTGAATTCGAGGGCCCCGGTGCAGCGATAGGGCTGGCCGGAATAATTTTGCTTTTCACCGGCGAGGAACACCTCATCTTTAAAGATGGCCATGCGGTCATACCTTAGGCCGATTCTCCATCGATCCATTTGATAAAGTCCCTGAATATAGAAGCCATCCTGGTTCCTTTTCAAGGATTCCGTCGCCAAGGCGACCATATTCGTCAGATCGCCCTTTTGGGGGCGGTACAGATATTCGGACTGCAGGATAAAACTCTGCCATCGGGAAGGTTTCCATTTATAGGTGAATTCCAGCCCATAAAGAACACTGTTCCCCTGGAGGACGGTATTCGGGGCAAAGGAGGTTGTATTGGTTCTGCCGCCCACGACTGAACCTCCGAATAAAATGGAATGACTGCTGCCGAGGTCAAGGGAAGATTTGAGGAACACGGTATAGGCGTGGGGACCCCCATCCGGGCCGAAGAGCGTGTCGTTATCCCCCTGCAAGACTTCCCCTCCCAAAATCGTATAGATGGGGAGATTGGGCAGATAGGTCAACTGGGCTCCTTTTTCGATCAACCCTTCCCCATCGCCGCCAAAAAAAAGTTTATAGGCCAGGGGAGCGTCCACAAAGTCCCAGGCATGAGGGTGAAAGGCATTGAACCGGCCGAACCCGCTCTTAAATTTTCCGCCCTTGAATTGCAGGCCCGCGGGGAGGGAAGTGGTGACGAAGTAGGCCTCTTCTATTTCGATCCCGTTCTCGGTAATGGGAAGCGTCGCATAGAGATTGAAATAGGGGTCCACCGGGGCGAAAAATCCCAATTCCAATGACCGCAGGTTGAATCCCTCGTCAAAAGAAGGATCCTGAGGACCGATGAATCCGGGTGTGCTCCTCGATTGCAGTTCTTGGGTTGATAAGCTGGAATGATAATATTCGGTATCCAGGAGTATGCTGATGGCGGGGTTCATCAATCCTGGAGTGGCCGCCTGTTTGGTCAAAGAATAGGGCGTCAGAGGAGAAGCCGAAGGGACGTAAATCCCCCTGGATTTGTCGTCGAGCCGGTAATCCCGGGGGGCAGTCGGCAAAGGTGGCTGCGCCTCAACCCTCTTGTCCTGTTTGGATTGTTCCTTCAATTCCTCCAGAGCTTTTTCCTGCTCCTTTAATGCCTCTTGCTGTTTTTGGATGGTTTCTTCCAGTTTCCGAATCCGTTCTTCCAAGCTTTGCCCAAAGACATTGGAACAAAGAACCAATGCGAATATTAAGACGAAAATACCAATTCTCATCTTTTCCCTCCTTGATGAAAGAAGAAAACGCTATTTCCCCGCCTGAAGGCAGAAGCTTCCAGCCGTGAACCAGGGAAACCGCCTGGTTCAAAGGAATTTCAAAATTGAAGCCGGAGGTTACCTGAGAAAGGATTGGCCGGGGGGGGCGCGAACGGAGAAAGATGGCTTTTCAACAGGGCGGATTCTCGCAGGGGGCTCGATGAAATCAATGAAGAAGGCCGCGAGGCAGAAAGAGAAAGGGAGGGATATCTGAATCAAAAAATGAGAATGCTGTCCTCCGCTGAAACAATACGAACAATTATCATGCGGCATCCCATCAGGGTGATGGTGGAATGCCATTCCCAAAATGAAAGATGTTAATATTAACAGCAAGAGAATCGATAACTTCTTATTCAAATTTTCTCCAGCCTTCTCTCATCGGATCTGAATATCCCCTAAAAAGGATCGAACCGAATCCATCGCCTATTTCAATTTCCGAAAACAGGCATGGATTTAAAATATTTTCGCCGCTTGAGGTTCAAGAGATGGGAAAGGCCATTTATATCCTTCTGAAGACAAAGTTAGTATAACATAATTCCACGCGCCAGTTGCTATGGATTTCTTCACTTAACAGCTGAAATCATCTTCGATAATTTACAGGGAATTAGCCACATACGAGATCATGCCAGTTCCCGAACCTGCAAAGTTTTCCCCATTATTGAAGATATGGTTTGAATATCAAAGCTTTTTAAGTCCCCGGAAACTAAAGGAAAATAGCAGAACTCAAAGCAGTAGAAACAAATCCATCCAACGAAAAATATTTCACCAAACATAGAATTTCATGATCGCAGGATGCCATTCCTAAAAAATAAAGAATGTTGCCTTGCGTATAAAAATCGCTCATAATTTTAGAGACAGAGGATAACGGAACCCAATGAATGAATATATTTTAGGCTACGAACCCGCTATCCGACTCGGCTTCTTCATCGGGATCTTAGCCCTCATGGGATTCTGGGAATGGATTGCCCCGCGGCGTCCCTACCGTACTTCCAAAAAGAACCGCTGGTTCTCTAATCTGGGAATCGTCATCATCGACAGCCTGGCATTACGCCTGGTCTTCCCGGTCACGGCGGTTTACGTCGCTTCCACGAATGAGAGTAGCAGTGGAGGGTTACTGATTCAAAGCGGACTGCCCCATTGGCTGGCCATAGTTATGGGCGTAATGTTTCTCGATTTTATAATCTATCTGCAACATGCCACGTTCCATGCTTTCCCCGTCTTTTGGCGCTTGCACATGATGCACCATACGGATCTCGATTTTGACACCACGACTGGGGTTCGCTTCCATCCCCTGGAAGTCCTCCTTTCTATGGGCATCAAGATCGGGGCGGTTTTTGTTTTAGGGATTGGTCCGCTGGCTGTGGTTCTCTTTGAGATTCTCCTAAATGCCACCAGCCTGTTCAATCACGGCAATGTGCGTCTGCCGCAGCCGATCGATCGGGTGTTGCGCTTTTTCGTCGTTACCCCGGAAATGCACCGGGTGCATCATTCGGTGATCATCCGGGAAACCAATAGTAATTTCGGATTTAACCTACCCTGGTGGGACCGGCTTTTTGGCACTTATCGATCGGGTCCCTCAGCCGGCCATGAAGGAATGACCATCGGTCTCAGCCATTTTCGGGATCCCGGAGAGTTGACCCTACCTCGATTGTTGATCTTGCCCTTCACCGGCGACCCAGGGAAGTATCCTTTCGGTCGATAAAGATTTTAGGCTCATTTCATAGCTTCCCTGAAAGAAAAACATCCATTTTTTTCGAATCTGTGGCAATCTCAATGGGCACAGGTTTTTTTTGGAAAAGAACGTTGGTTGAGCTTTTGAAATTGTATGGTTTTGCCTCTTCGGAATCAGTGGTATAAATTTTCAATTCCAGCTTCTCACCGTACTTTTTCTTCATTTCCTCGGCTACGCCCATAGCCTTTTTGCAGGTCACTCATGAAGGGTTCCCACTATGAAAAACCAATAGCTCTTCCATATCAACCTCCCTGTTCCTTTTTTTGCTTGGAATTCAATGTTTCGAGATCGTGCCATCATCACAACTCGCAAATTTGCCGACATTATTGTATTAATGTGTATTAATGGTTTGCATATCATAGCTTTTTAAGGCTCTGGAATTGCTCTGAACCGCCTTGAGCGAAATACCCAAAAGTTCAGACATCTGCTTGCGCGTAGAATCTCCTTCAAGTAAGGGCTCCTATTTCATATACCCCATATGCTCCAGCCCCTTATAATGTCTCTTGCCCCTGTTAATTGCGTCCACGATTAAGACCGAAGTCATAGTCGCCGAAGATATCGAGTCCACCTGGATATCGAAGTCCAGAGGGTTTAGGATTGACCGTCCGACCAACCGTGCCTTCATCCGCTCCACCTCCCGGGCATTCCAGGGGAGGTTTCCCTCCTTGGTCACTTCCAGGGGAAGGAAATTAAGGATCATTCCCTTTTGGTCGAAGGCATAGAGGAAATGGACGGCATGGCAAATGTCGCAGATGGGTGCGCGGGTGACCAGCCTGGCAAAAAGGTAAAATTGTTTCTTGCCGGCCTGCGCCTCTCCGATATAAAATCCTCTTTCGTCTGGCCAAGCCACCTTAAATACGTGGAGCACCTCCCATTGGGAGCTGCTCAGGCATTCCCGAGCCTTTTTCAACAACTGCTCCTCGTTGAGGCCCAAGCGCATCTCTGGGGCCCTGAAATGCTGGAGTGACGGATCCTTAAATTTTTTCAAGAGATCACTCACGTCCGTGGTAAGGGAACTGCTTAGATCCTTTAAGATCTCTTCAGGGTCTTTCGTTAATCCGGCCTTCATGCGGGCCACGAGAAGGCCCGCATCGGTCTTACGCAAATGGAGGCTGAGCGGGGCCGTTCCCGGCTCTCCGATGTTTTCATAAACCAGGAACTTAGGGTCGGGGATGAAAGGGAAAGGGATCTGTTTCTCCGCCTTGAAGGACTCTACCTCTTTCTCGTTATTCCCCACTCCGATCCCTATGAATTTTATTCTCCCTTTTAACCGAGGATCTTTATCCACCATAGAAAAGACTTGACTCAAGACGGGAGCCTGGAGCTGGCAGGAGAAACAGTATTTATTCATAAACTCCAAAATGATCAGGTCTGCTCTTACATCTTTGAGAGAAAAAGTCGCCCCCCTGACCAGGCCAAAGAATCTTTGAGGAAGTCCGAGGTAATCGGCGTCCGATTTTGCCTGGACCATGGGAAGGGAGATTTCCGGGAAAAAGTCTCCTGGAGTAATGACCCTGGCCTTCTCCATGGTCCAAGCCGGGGTCCCCGCCAAAGTCATAAGGGCCGCCAGCCATACGAGGGACATGATTGCAATCCTGATCCGTGACCCTGGGGCTCTGAATAATAAAGGTCTTCTCATCCTTTTCTCCAAAGGGTTCAGACCAAGTTGTCAGGTTGATTTGGCTGGCGGGAGAGGTAACGACAATTAAAAAATACTCTTATGGGCCTTGGTAGTCAAGGCAAAATTTGGCATAATTTGGAGTTCCCAAAATGACAGAGATCGTGCCATTACCCGAACCCGACCAATTTGCCCACATTATTGCATAAATGGTTTGTATATCAAAGCTTTGTCAGTCTTCGGATTTTCTACGAACATAGCAGGCATCGAAACTTTTGGTTTCAAGGCATCAGCCCCAATATATAGATACCCAAAAAACAGGGCCGCTCTAAATTATTGGGGTTGATTTTTCACGAAATTAGATCCAGTTCTCTTGGAAAATGGATAATTTTACCATCCCCCCCGCGATGAGCGGGAACTTTTATTGTTCGACAAGAACCGTGATTCTATAACTGGTTCCTCAATTCCTGAGCGCTCTTGGAAAAACTTCTGGTTGAGTCTGTCGGCTAGCCAATCACGATTTGAAAAGCAAAATATTCCTTGACAAGATTATGAGCATATGCTTATAATTATTCCCTAAGGGAGGATCTTGGATGGCAAGGCCGAGAAATTGCAGACGAGTCAATTCCATGCCCGAGAGTAATTATTTTAAGCCAAGGGGTATCCCACTCTCTATGTTAGAAGAGGTCATTTTAACTGTTGACGAG
>JAPLIW010000155.1 GCA_026388915.1 Deltaproteobacteria bacterium | reverse complement strand
AAGAGGGTGGAGTTGCGCGGAAGGGGACGGACCCCCAGGTCCCATTGACGGCAATAGCGTCCCGGCAAACCATCAAGGATATCAATGATAGCCCCAATGTTCTCCAGCTGATGCACCCAAGCTTCATGGCAGTTAAAGGTGAGCAGCCGGGGAAGGTGAATATTTTCCATAGGTTATTTGGCCTAGGGCTACTGAATTTTTGCAATATCTATGCCGATAGGAAATTTTTGCAAAAATCCCTAAAGTTTTCTCCCCTTTTGACGAAACGATAGACAGAGAGATGGTGTATGATTATCACGAATTACCAGGTCCATAGCACCCTACGAGCCTATGACCAGCAGCTGGCGGAGAAATCCCGTCTGGCCCGCGCGAAGGCTGCGAAAAATACGGGACCCAAGGATGAAGTCATCCTCTCCCAGGAGAGCAAGAAACGTCTCACGGCCCAGAAAATCACCCAGCAGCTCATCCGGCAGTTCTCCGACGGGTCGGAGCTGACGGATACCCATCGGGAGATTCTGTCGCGTCTGAGCCGGGAATACGGCCAGCCGGTAGAAGTAGAGAAGAAAGAAGGCCAGGGCCTGGTTTTCAAAGTTCCCGAAAGAGAATCTTCCGGAGGAACCCGGAATGCGTCGCCGGAAGAGGCGGGGCTTTTGAATGAAAAACTTTTTGAAATCACCCAGTCCATCGTGTATAATAACTTAGGATGAAAAATGGAGGATCTTCCATGAAAATTCCCGATATCCATCAGGACGCGAATCTGATTCAATACATCCAGCAGAACGGAAAGGTCGGACCCGCGGAGCGGAATTCCGCGACCCCGGCGGCCCAGAATCAAGTCCCCACGGAAGATAAGGTGGACCTTTCCTCTCAGTCCAAAGAAATGAATAAAATCTCCGAGGTCCTGGCGGCCGCGCCCGACGTCCGAGCCGAGAAGGTGGAAGCCCTCAAGAAACAGGTTGAGTCCGGTCAGTACCAGGTGAAGAGTGACGCCGTGGCCGAAAAAATGATCAAGGAGTTTCTCTTCGACTTTAACCGCTAACTCCTGTATCTTCCCTTCGTGGTCTCGTTTCTGCTCTGTCTTGTTTTTCCCTAGAAATCTTCTCTTGGATCCAGGACCCTGGGGCAGGGTCCGTCCAGAGAAGAACCTTCTTCAAATGCGGAATGCAGAATTCGGAATGCGGAATTCCTGAAACCCAAAATCCAGATCTCCAATCTCCAACCCCGATAAACGAATAAACAATGCACCGAATCTCATTTGTTTCGCTCATTGTTTTTTCGATTTTGGGATTTGGTGCCTGGAATTTGGCGCTTTTTTAATTCCGCATTCCCCATTCCGGATTCTGCATTCAAAACGGCCGGGTCATTTTTTAACCGTGGGAATGGGAAACCGGGTCGAGTAGGGAGATTGGTACAGGACGATCTGCCGGGCGAGTTTCTTCTCCACGTTCATCACCACCGGCCCCAGGAGGTTGGCGGTGATCTCCAGCGGGCCTTCCGGCGTGATGTTCACGATGACCAGGGTCTGCATCCCCTCGCAGGAATCGGGGAGCTCCAGGGCTTTGCGGTCTTCGGGGCTGATCAGAAATTCATAGTCCGGTTTGCAGAGCAGGGGGTCGAGGAGGATGAAGGCCAGGTCCTCTTCATCCACCGCCTGGAACCAGACAAAGGGGGACCCCTTTTTATGCTCCAGAAGGGCATACCGTTTCTGCCCGGGAAAACCGATCAATCCCGCGGGGACATAGATCACCTGATCCTCGGCAATCTCAATGGTTCCAAAGCGGCGAGTGGGGATTTTCAAGCTGGGGTCTCACTCCTTTCCATTGATCATTTGATCGAAATCGGCCGGATTCACCCGCGCGGCCGAGCGGTTTTCCTCTAAAATTCTCTGGTACACTTCCTGCCGGTAGATGGGGGCATGGATGGGCGCTTCAATTCCCAGGCGGACCTGCTTCCCCCGGATATCCACTACGTGCACTTTGATGTCATCCCCGATGTTGATGCATTCACCGATTTTGCGAGTCAGGATCAGCATTTTCACCCTCCCTGGCAAAAATGTACGGATCGAAGGAGAAGATTATTTCATATAATTGAGGAGCGACATCTCGTTCACGCGGGCCGCGGCGGCGAGGGCCGCCTGATAGGTCAATTGTTTCGCGCTTAACTGGATCATGACCTCGGCGATATCCGTGTCTTGCGCCTGGGAAAGCTGATCCTGCAATTGAAGCTGGAACTGGGCAAGGATGTTCTCCTTGACCTGCGCCCGGTTCTGCCGGGCCCCCACATCGGCAATCTGGTTGTTGAGGTAATCTTCCACCGAGGTCAAATTCCCCAGTTGCGTGTCGATTCCCCCCCAGTCATTGTCTTCCAGGGCCTTTTTCAGGCCTCCCAGCGTGCTAAAGAGCCCTGAATCCATCAATACCGTCTGGCCGTTTCTTCCCGCAGTCAGGTTTTCGTCCTTCCCGATCTGCACCTGGAAGTCGTTCGTGTCTCCGTTGTACTGCGCCGTTTCAACCCCCCCCACCGTGATCTTGGTAAAGGGGGCCGTGGCGGTCTCAAAGCCGGAAAAGACATACCGCCCGGTGAGCTGGGTGTTTCCCAGGGAAATTGCCTGGTCCAGGAGGTGGCCCACTTCCACCGCCGCCGCATCCCGGGTTTCGGCGTTCTGGCTGTCGCTGTTCATCAGGACGGCGATTTCCCGGGCTCTCCCCACCAGGTCCATGGTTTGCGAAAGGGCGGACTCGCTCGCGTTGAACCAGGCATCGGCGGTTTTCAGGTTGCGGGCGTACTGGTCTGTCTGCCTCGTCGCCGTCTTGATCTGCATGGCTTCCACCATGGCGATCGGGTCATCGGACGGCCGGTTCAGCTTTTTGGCCGTGGCGATCTTTTCGTTCAGACTACTCAGGTCAGCGGTCAGCCGCTGCAGCCGCTGCTGAATTCCGGCGTAAAGAGAAGCGGTCCCTACTCTCATCTTCCTCTACCTCATATCCAGGAGAGTCTGCATCATCTGGTCCGTAGCCGCAATGACTTTGGAGGCTGCCTCGTAGGCGTGCTGCACTTTCATCATCTCGGTCAACTCCTCATCCAGGTTCACCCCCGAAACGGAGTCCCGGACTTTGGCCAGGCTGTCCAACAGGCTCTGGGTAGAATCCTGGTTTTCGTTCGTCTCCTCGGCCAAAATTCCCAGTTCTCCGATGAGGCTCTGGTAATAATCGTCCAGGGTCCCGGTTTGCAGGCGGCTGGAGGTGGTCTCTCCCCGGTCGGTGATGGTCCACTTGCGGATATTCAGGGAGCCGTCGGTCTGGAGGGCGGCGATGCTCAAAGCGTTCCCGTTGTCCCCGGGCGCGCCGGAGGCTCCTCCGGCAGCGATATTTTCCGGGCTTCCCAGAACATCGCTGCTCAAGGAAATATAGGCCGCCGCTCCGCTGTAGTCCCCCGGGTTGGGGACGCCGGGAGCGGTCTGGAAATCCTCGAAGAAATTCATCCCCGTTCCGCCGGAGAGGGTGTACCCAGCCCGGTGAAGGTTGTTCACTCCTTGGATGAGGGTTCCCGCCATCTCGTCCAGATTGGCCCGGTATTGCGGAAGGGTCTCGTCCCGCAGGTCCAGCCAGCCTCCGATCTTCCCCCCGGTGAGCCGGTCGCTCACATCGTTTTCAATCCCGTTATAGTAGATGGAATCTCCCGCGGCGCTGAGGTCCCAGCTCTCATGGCCGTTCACCAGAAGAAGGCCCTCACGGGTGAGGACCGTGACCGACCCGTTGTCCTGTTCCAGGTAGGTGATGCCCACCCAGCCTGATAATTCCTCCAGCAGTTGATTCCTCTGGTCCCGCAAATCGTTGGCCGTCGTTTGGCTCCCTTCCGCGGCCCCAATCTGTTCATTCAATTTGGCGATCTGCCCGGCCAGCCGATTGACTTCCTCGACCCCCATCTGGATATTGGTGTTCAGGTTCTGCGCAGTCTGTCCCAGCTCCTGGCTCAGGGAATTGAACTTCCCGGTTAAGATCTTGGCTTTCTCCAGGAGGGCGGTGCGCTCGGCAGTTCCTCCGGGATTGCTGGCCAAATCCTGCCAGGCATTCCAGAATTCATCCAGGGTCTGGCTCAGGGAGGATTCCTCGGTCTCGTTCCAGGAGGCTTCCACCGAGGACAAGACCAAGGCCTTGGACTCGTAGTCTTTCAGGGAGGAGGTTTTCTCATGAATCGCCCGGGTGGTAAAGCGGTCGAAGCACTGGGTCACCGAATCGACCAGGACCCCCGTCCCAATCTTCAGCCGATTCAGATCCAAGGGCGCCTGGGTTTGCACAACCGCCTTCTGCCGGGTGTAACCGGGGGTATTCACATTGGCTATATTGTGGCTGATGACCTGCATGGCCATCTGGGTGGCATTCATGGCCCCCTGGGCAATATTCAGAATGGCGCTGAGTCCGGACATTGGTTCACACCTTTCGATTCAAAGTACAGGGAAGAGAGCCCGAAACCGACTTCTTCCCATTCTGGGCATAGACCGGTGATTCGGCCAGGGGCTCGGTAAGGAGAGAAACCAGGTCCTTCCAGTAATTCAGGGATTCCTGTATGTAGGTCTTATTGCGTTCGTTGACTCGGGCCATCCAGATTTTCATCTGTTCCAGCGCCTTCTGGTAGGACTTGATCCGCCCCGCGTCCTCGGGCGGAAGGACGGCCAGGAGACGGGAGAGGTTTCTTTCTCCCTCCCCGGGGGACAAAAAGGCCAGGGCTTTTCCCACCGTCTTTTGAATCGACTCATGGACCTTGCGGATGGCGGCGGCGTGAATCTCCAGGGAATGGAGGGATTCGGTCAGGGAGTCGGTAGAGCCCCGGCGCAGATGTCCGGACTCCTTCTTCAACTCCTCCACCAAAAGATGATACTGGAAGATCTCCTCTTCCAGTAGGTCATATAAATCCTTCAGGAGACCTCCTTCCACCTGTTTCACAGTCTCTTTTCCTCTTCCCAGGCCTTCCGGTCCCCTTCCGGGAAGAAGCCGCAGGGAAACCGGTTCAGCCGCTCCGATCCTTTCTTGACCTTCTCCAGGAGAGAAAGAAAATGGGAATTTTCCTC
>JAPLIW010000582.1 GCA_026388915.1 Deltaproteobacteria bacterium | reverse complement strand
CGATGCCTTCTTCCCCTTCCGCGACGGAGCGGATGTGGGAATCAAAGAGGGAGTCACCGCCATTGTGCATCCGGGGGGTTCGGACCGGGACTTCGAATCCATCCAGGCCTGCAATGAAGCCAGACCGAAAGTGACCATGGTTTTCACGGGGCAGAGAGCGTTTAAACACTAAAAACAAGAGGTTAAGGTTGAGGGTTAGGTTGAGATTGGAAATAATGCTAAACGCAATATCAAGTGTTAGAAGGAAATTCTCAGACTTAAATGGGTAAGAATCTAATTCGGAATGCGGCATGAATTAGAATTGATGATCTCGTAAAAAGTCTCTTGGAGCGTCACCCCGGCGAAAGCCGGGGTCCAGAACATCTTGAAATAACTGGATTCCGGCTTTCGCCGGAATGACGAATTCTATGGAATTGCGACTTTTTACGAGTTCATCAGAATTGGCGGGATAAAGAATCCTTTTCGTAGGGGCGACCCACCGGGTCGCCCCTACATTTTTCTTCTGGCTTTTTCCGTAGGAAAAGACCGACTCATGGTTTGGAAGAAAGGACATGACCGACCCGATTGAGACTCCCCAAAAGATTGATTACCGCGCCCTGACCCTCCTCTCCCTGGGCCACCTGGTGGCCGACATTACCAGCGGCGCCCTTCCGGGCATGCTGCCCTTTTTGAAGGAAGCGCTGGGCCTGTCTTATGCCATGGCCGGGACCATCGTCCTGGTTTCCAACCTCATGTCTTCGGTCATTCAGCCGGCCTTCGGATACCTCACCGACCGGAAATCATTACTTTGGTTCCTGCCCCTGGGCTCTTTTTGCGCGGCCCTGTTCCTGGCCCTGGTGGGATGGGCGCCGAGCTACTCCTTGGTCTTGGTCATGGTGATGTTCAGCGGGTTGGGAGTGGCGATCTATCATCCCGAAGGATGGCGGGTGGCCAATTATTTCGCCGGAGAGAAGAAGGCGACGGGGATGTCCATTTTCGGTGTGGGGGGGAACCTCGGGTTCGCCTTGGGGCCGCTCATGGCCACTGTTTTCATAACTCGTCTGGGGCTCAAAGGAACCACCCTTTTTGTCATTCCGGGCGTGGTGATCGCCGGCGTCTTCCTTTTCAGCCGCTTCTGGCGGGTGGACACCACGGCGATCAAGAAGAAAGCCCCTTCGGGCCCGGCTCGGGAGGCCCTGAGAAAGGCTCTTTACCCCATGTCGCTGCTCCTGGGGATGATCATGTTCCGCTCCTGGACCCATATCGGGATGCTGACTTTCATCCCCTTTTTCTACATTAATTATATGAAGGGCGACCCCATGGTCGCGGCGAACCTGCTCTTTGCCTTCCTGGCGGCGGGCGTGGCCGGGACCTTCATCGGCGGGCCGCTGGCGGATAAGTTCGGGCACAAGAAGATCATCCTCTTCAGCCTGGGAACCAGCTGTCCGCTTTTCATCCTGTTTCTCCTCAGCTCCGGAATCTGGGCGTTTGTCTGGCTCATCCTTGCCGGGCTGATCCTCATCTTTTCTTTCTCCGTCTCCATGGTCATGGGCCAGTCTTTCATGCCCCGGAACGTGGGCTTGGCTTCTGGCCTCATCCTGGGCCTTTCCTTTGGGATGGGAGGGCTGGGGGCCGCGGTGCTGGGGCTCTTTGCCGATCTCTGGGGGGTTCCCGCGACCCTCTGGATCATTTCTTTTCTTCCCCTGGGAGCCTTCCTCCTGGCCGCCCTGATTCCGTATCCGATGAAGAAATAGTCGCCGGTTGCCGGTTCCAAGTTGCCAGTTAAAAACAAGAACGTGAAACCCGGAACTGAAGCCTTTCATCGGGTATCCCAAGGCATTCCCATGGCGAGTTACCGATTTCCGGGGTGGGAAGGAAGAATTTATTCCGCATTCCGCATTCCGCATTCCGCATTCTGGAGGGGATATTTTTTCCCGTTCAAGGGGAGGAAGAAGCGGTTTTCCTTCTCATCCTGGCGGATGTGGGGGACCAGGAGCTGGTAGGCGTTGCGGGAGAAGCGTGCTTCGAACAGGCCGTTGCGGACCTGGCAGTAGGGAATGTGGTCGGGTGCGATGCGGAGGGTTTCGGGGATGAGTTTTTCCCGGGTCTCGTCGTTCAGGGTGATCCAGATGGACTCTTCTTCCGGCCCGCCGGAGACGAATTCGATGGTCATTACCACGAAGGGGGCGTCCTCCGCCTCAACCGGGCATTCCTCCCGGCCAATCCGGAGGATGATCCCGCCCGATTCGTCCCGAGTCAGGCTGCGGCAGTAAAGAAGATACGTCTTGCGGTGGGTGATCTCCTCGCCTTGATAGAACCAGCGCCCTTCCTTATCGATTTTTATCGGCGGCGTTTTCATTGTTGCTTGAGAATTTATAAAAAACTGAAACTGTTTATCCGCAGATTACGCCGATTACGCAGATCGAACAGAAATATAAATGCCACGAGAAAGAATCGCTTTACACCCCGAAAAGTTCCAATAATCTTGCCCCCCACCCTAACCCTCCCCCTCGAGGGGGGAGGGAAGGGCGGGGGTGATTGCTTTTGGTCGCGGCTATGCCGCGTTGTGTTTATCTGCGTTCAGCCGCGTCCAAAAGAGTTCGGAGTTTTGAGTTCGGAGTTCGGAGTCAAAGGCGATAAAATCCTGATTTTAACTCTAGGCACAAGGCACTCCGAACTTTAGGCACTTTCTTTTCTGTGTTCATCTGTGTCCAATTATGCTTTTCTATTTCCCGATGCAGAACTGACTGAAGATGCGCTCCAGAATGTCTTCGGAAGTGGTTTCTCCGACGATTTCCCCCAGGGCCTGCAAAGCTCTCCCCAGGTCGACGGAGATGAACTCCACGGAGAGGTTGGCCCGCGAAGCTTCCAGGGCTTGCTCCAATCCCTCCCTCGCCCTCTCCAGGGCCTGCTTGTGCCGAAGATTGGAAAGGAGGATTTCGGCGGAGGAGTCCTGGCGGCCGTCCAGGACGAGGTCCCGGATGGCCTCCTCCAGACGATCAATCCCGGAATGGTCGAGAGCAGATACGGGAATCAAGGGCGCCCCGGGGAGATGCTCTCCCAGGTCGCGGGGGTTCAGACGTCGGGGCAGATCGTTCTTGTTCATCGCCACCACCACCCTCCTCGGCTGAACCTCCGGGAGGATATCCAAATCTTGAGCGGTGATCGGCTCTGAACCGTCCACGACCCAGATGACCAGGTCCGCCAGGGCCATACGGTCCCGGGTGCGCCGCACCCCTTCTACCTCCACCTGATCGTGGGTATGGCGAAGACCGGCCGTGTCCATGATCTTCAGCGGAATCCCCCGGACGTTTACCACCTCTTCGATGACGTCACGGGTGGTACCCGGGATGGGGGTTACAATGGCCCGGTCCTCGCGCAGAAGAGCGTTCAGCAGGCTTGATTTTCCCACATTGGGCCGGCCGATGATCACCGCCGAAATCCCCTCGCGGTAAATTTTCCCCTGGTCATAGGTTCGCAAGAGGGTATCCAGTTTTTCGCGGGCGTTCTGCAAACGGCGATTGACTTCATCCCCGGAGAGCTCGGGGACTTCGTCTTCGGGGAAGTCGATGCCCGCTTCGAGCAGGGCCATGAGGTTGAGAAGGTCCTCCCGGATCCGACGGATCTCCATCCCCAGACGACCCTCGCGCTGGAGGTTGGCCATTTCCAGGGACCGACGGGTCTTGGACTGGATGAGATCGATGACCGCCTCGGCCTGGGTGAGGTCGATCCGCCCGTTCAGGAAAGCCCGCTTGGTGAACTCCCCGGGCTCAGCCAGGCGGGCGCCGGACTGCAGAACGGCGTCGAGGATTTCCCGGAGAACCAGAACCCCGCTGTGGGCCTGGATCTCGGCCACGTCTTCCCGGGTGTAAGTGTGCGGCTTCTCCATGAAGGACGCCAGCACCTCATCGATCACCGCGGGGTCCCGGGGGCGGATGATTTCGCCGAGATAGAAACGGTGGGAAAGGAGGGGGCCCTTGCCCCGGCGCCGTCGGAAGACCTTTCCGAGGATCTCACGGGCTTGCGGGCCGCTGAGGCGCACGATGCCGATCCCCCCGACCCCCAGGGGGGTGGAGATCGCCGCAATCGTGTCCCCTGGGTTCATGAAGGCTTCTTTTCGGGGCTGATGATCACTTTCCGGTAAAGTCCCGTTCCCGTGGACCAGGTCCGCAGGGCTTTGTCGTCCTCCAGGGCCAGATGGATGATTCGCCGGTCGTGGGCGCTCATGGGGCTGATGGTGACCGGGCGGCCCAGGCTTTTGGCTTTTTCTCCCAGGCGTTGGGCCAGTTTCACCAGGGAATCTTCCCTGCGGAAGCGATAGTTCTCGGTGTCCACAACGATCCTTTTTTTGTCTTCCGCATCTTTGTGGACGATCTTGTTGATCAGATACTCCATGGCATCCAGGGTTTGCCCCTTGCGCCCGATCAGGAGCCCGCTGCCGTCCCCCTGGATGTTCAGGAGAATTCGCTCGGAATCCTCCTTCAGTTCGACGGTCGCTTCCACTTCCAGGAGACGAAGAATATCCTGCAGGGTTTTTTTGGCGGTCTCGGCTGCCTGGTTGTCAGAGAGGGCGGCAGAAGGACGGGCTTCTGGGGTACGAGGGGCGGAAATCTCCTTCACCGTGGCGCGAATCCTGGCATTCTTGGCCCCCAGCCCCAGGAACCCGCTGGAACCGCTGGAAAGGACCTCCACCTCCAAATCCTCCCGGGATACGGCCAACTCTTCACAAGCTTTATGGATCGCTTCCTCTGTGGTTTTTCCCTCGGTTTCGACAGGCTTCATGGGTTGCCTCGCATCTATTTGGTTTTCCGGTTCATGTAGAGCTGTTGCCCGATGGAGAGCAGGTTGCTGAAGAACCAGTAAATAACCAGACCCGTGGGAAAGGATAAAAACATGAAAGTGAAGACGACGGGCATGATCAGCATCATCTTGGCCTGGGTGGGGTCTCCCGTGGTCGGGGTCATCCATTGCTGGATGAACATGGAGCCCCCCATCAGGATGGGAGAAATGTAATAGGGATCCGCGGCGGCAAGGTCCTTGATCCACCAGTAGAAGGGCGCATGTCGCAGGTCGATGGAATAGAGGAGAACTTTATAGAGGGCGAAGAAGACCGGAATCTGGATGGCCATGGGCAGACAGCCGCTCATGGGATTCACCTTGTAGCGTCGGTAGAGCTCCATGAGCTCCTTGTTCATTTTTTCCTTGTCGTCCTTGTATTTCTCCCGGAGCTTGGCCATCTCGGGCTGGAGCTTTTTCATCTCCGACATGGACCTCATGCTGAGATGAGTCGGGTACCAGAAGATGATTTTGATGAGGATGGTAAGGATGATGATGGCCAGGCCGTAGTTCCCCACGTACTGGTAGGAGAATTTCATGGCCCAGAGCATGGGCTTGGCCACGATGTCGAACCAGCCGAAGTCCAGGGCCTTATCCAGGTCGGAGCCGAAAGCCTTGAGGGTGTCCAGGTCCTTGGGGCCCAGGAACATGAGGTAGGACTGGGAGAATTGCGTTCCCGGAGAAAGGGATGCCTTGGGGCCGGCCATGCGCATCTCGACCGCCGTATCGGAGACCTTTTTCAATATGAGCTCGGTGCCTTCCGATTTCTGGGGGATGAAGGCGGCCAGGAAGTACTGGTCCTGGAATCCTCCCCACTGGACATTTTCAGTGAAACGCTTTTCTCCCCCCTTCAGGTCGCCCAGCTCGATTTCCTTGAATTCCTTTTTGACCAGCGCCGTAAAGGGAGGAGTGGCCGCGCTTGAACTTCCGCCGGATCCGGGAATGCAGGCCATCCCGCCTCCGCTCGATGGGGGAGGGAGTTTCCCCGCCCAAAGCAGGGTCGGCCTTCCTTCGACCACCTGGGAAGAGAGGTTGACCATCTGAAGGCTGATGTCGATCCGGTAGCTCTCGGCATGGAAGACCATCTGCTGGGTCAGCTTCAGGCCCTCAGGGGACGCCCAGGTGAAAACCAGTTCCCCTTCTTTTCGATCCGGTCCCAGTTCGAGAGTTTCGGCATTCACCCGGAAGAGGAGGTCGGGCGAAAAAGGAAAATTGGCATGGGTGACATCTATTCCGAAGGGATATTCGGTTCCCAGGTTCTCCGTGGCCAGGTTGATCGGCTTGGCCCCGTCGCCGATCTTATCCAGGTACTTCTTAACCCGGAAATCTTTCAGGCGGGCCCCCCGGGTGTTGAAGACGGCCGTGTAGAAGGGGGTGTCAACGGTGATGTCTTTTCCGGCCTCGGCCTTGATGGCCGGAGCCGGTCGGGCCGCCGGAACGGGTGGGGCCCCGGGGATCTTCTCTCCAGGGGAGACGGCCTTGACCGGCTCCTCTTTGGCCGGCGGAGCGGTCTGGGCTTTTTCCGCAGCCGGCTTTTCCGGAGCCGGGGGAGAGGGTGCGAAATAGGACTGGTAAATCAATAGGATGATCAGGGAAATAATGACTGCCAAAAGGGCCCGAATCTGCATATGTTACCTCCGTGGGCTTAACTCCGGGCCGACCGATCGTGGTTTTTCACCACCGGATCGTAGCCGCCGGGATGAAAGGGGTGGCACCTCAGGATTCTCCAAGCTGCCAGGAGCAGCCCCTTGGCCGGACCAAACCGCTCCACAGCTTCCAGGGCATAGGCGGAGCAAGAGGGCGCAAAGCGACAAGAGGGGAAGGTCAGCGGGGAGAGAAAATATCGATAAAATCGAATGAGACCCAGAATGATCTTGGTCAACATCCCGGTGTAAGAGGGCTAACGCCCCCGAAACAATCCTTTCAATTCCTCAGATACTTGCCAAAAGTTCAGATTGACCGCCCCTTCCCGGGCCGTGACCACCAGGTCCGAAGATCCCGGCAGCGAATCTTTGTTCAGGCGAAAAAACTCCCGGACCCGACGCTTGATGCGGTTTCGCTGGACCGCCGAACCGATTTTTCTCCCCACCGTGACCCCCAACCTGGAATGGGACAGACCGTTGGGGCAGATGGAAACTCGAAAATGGGGAGTCTGGATTTTAGCTCCTACCCTGAAAATACGCTGGAAGTCGGCCCGCTTGCGAATCCTCTCCTCTTTTCGGAAGGTAAGCTGGACCATTTTCCAGGGCTCCGATTTCTAAGGAGAATCGGCTCTCAGGATTCCTTTGCCTCGACGATCAGCCTTTTCCTGCCCTTCGCTCTCCTCCGCTTCAGGACCAGTCGCCCGCCCTTGGTAGACATCCGCTTCCTGAACCCGTGGGTTCTTTTGCGTCGAATATTGCTAGGTTGATACGTTCTCTTCACCCATGCACTCCTGTTAAATAGTTTTTATAACCTTAGAATTCCGCCCGTGGAGGGTCTCATCCCCGCTTTCCTGCGTAAAGGGTGAGGCAAAAGATATATTAAAATAATAAATTATATTCTTTGCATTTATAAAGCGCAAGTTTAAAATATAATGATATGCGACCTCTGCAAGCCGGGGGAATCCCCGGCCATCTGATTTCTCCTCCTATGACCACAGATCACGTTTGTTTCTTCGACATGGACAAGACTCTGATCTCCGGAAACTCCGGGGTCTCCTTTATGCGCTATTCCCTGCGTCGGGGGAAGACCACCCGCTGGAAGGTGGTCAAATCCATGGTCGATTACCTTCGCTACCGCTATGATCTCCTGAACATGGAAGTGGCTTACCGGGATTCCCTGCGCCCCCTCGTGGGGGTCCGCGAGGAAGAACTGATTCAGTTCTGCCAGGAGTGGTTCAATGATGTGGTCCGGCCCCTGATTTATCCCGAAGCTCATGATTTTGTTCATCAACACCTGGAGCAGGGGGAGAGAGTGGCCATCATTTCCAATGCCACGACCTATGCCGTGGACCCCCTGGCCCGTTACCTGGGCGTGCCGCACATATTGGCCACCCAATTGGAGCTCCGGCAGGGGACCTTCACGGGCAACTATATTAAACCCCTCTGCTTCCGCCAGGGCAAGGTATTCTGGGCGGAAAAACTCGCCCGGGAACTGGGGGCGGATCTCAGCCGGAGCACCTTCTACACGGACAGCATCACCGATCTTCCCCTCCTGGAAAGGGTAAGAAACCCGCGGGTCGTGAATCCGGACCCGAAGCTCAGACGCCTGGCCAGGAGCAGGGGATGGCCGGTATGGGATTTCCTTCCGGGCAACCGGAATAAAAACAAAAAAGAGAAGGCATCCCAAGAGGACGCCTTCTCCGCAGGCCGTCGGAAATGACGGAAGATTCCTAAGCTTGGGCCGTCAATTCCTTTAATAGATTTTTTTGATCGAGGTGATGGTCTTGCCGCTCACCATGACGTTGACCACATCGCCCACATTGATCCCCGCCAGGTCCTGAGCCGCCTTCTTGCTGACCCCCAGGGTAACCTTCTTCTGCTTTTTTACCGCATTTTGAGCAATGGTGACTTTTTTCCCGGCCGCATCCACCGCGGTCACCTGTCCGCCCAAGCGGTACACCACGGGTTTGGGGGGAGCTTCCTTCTTGACCTCAGCCGGTTTGGCCGGCTCAGCGGCGGGTTTCGCCACCTCGGCGGGCTTAGCCGGTTCCGCGGGTTTAGCGGGTTCTGCCGGCTTGGCCGGCTTTTCAGCCTTGGCCTGAGCGAAGGCCAGTCCGGTCAGGGAGAGAGCGAAGATCAGGGCGATCAACATTACCAGAAGTTTCTTCATTCTACTTTACCTCCTTGGTTTTTTTAAGAGTTCATAAGGATAAATATATCCTTTTCAGAACTTCACCGCAAGAATACAATAATGGGAAAAATATTGCAACGGAATTTTACAGGATTTCGTCTTCCGGAAAGAGGGGGGAAATGCCGCGCTCAAGAATTCCGAAGGAAGGGTTCTCCGCGGGAAGGCGGGCCTTCGAAAAGATGGTTAAGGAGGCCCTGGAAACCATCCCCCGCGAGCTGAAGGATCAGTTGGATAATGTGGCTTTCCTGGTGGAAGACGAGCCCTCCGACCTCCCTGAAGAATGGGAGGAGGAGGACCAGGATTTACTCGGACTTTACCATGGGATTTCACGAAAGGATCGGGGCTTCTGGTACGGGAATGTCCTTCCGGACCGGATCCTCATCTACCGGAAGCCCCTGGAGAGAATCAGCAGGAACCTCCAGGAATTAAGGGAGAATATTCGCCAAACGGTGATCCATGAGGTAGGGCATTATTTCGGGTTTGACGAAGAAGAACTAAGAGAGTTGGAGAAAGAAGTGTTCCGGTCCAAAGAATGAAAGGGCAAAGAGCATAGAGCTAAGAGCCAAAAGCAATGCCCTTGTTATGTCTTTAGCATCTGGCGCTGTACTCCATGCTCCAAGCCTTTCGGATTACCGGAATGGGCAAGTGCAAGGACTGGAAGAACACAGGGGGCATACCCGGGGGTATTTTTTCAGAACTTCGGTCTCCAGGTCGATTCCCAGAAGGTTGGCTACGGATACCATCCAGGCCAGGACGTCGGCCATTTCTTCCCCCACGTGATCCTCTCCCCGCCGGTAGGCCCGGGTAAGTTCCCCGACTTCCTCCAGGAGCCAGAGGAAGGTCTTGTCCGATCCCCGCTTCTGGTCCCGGTCCATGTAGATCTGACGGATGAGATTCTGGAATTCTCTGATTTCCAAGGGTTGTTTCCTCCACCAGCCGGATCTGAAAATGATTATTCATTACCATGACCTAAGGGATAAAACAAGGCTTGGCGAGAGATATTTCCCTTGACAAAGGGGCATTTCATTATATATTAAATTCTTTATATTCGATTCGGAGCTTTTTAAGCCTTGGTTATTCGAGTCGAAGACATACCCGAGCACGGGAAGCAGGAGTCCTTTCTGGAGGACGAAGGACCCCTGAATGAGCGTTTGGGGGGAGAAACCGCCAATTCCGGCCTTCATTTTGCCGGTCCGGTGCAGGTCCGGGTGAATCTTTCCCGTTCGGGAAGGATCATCCTGGCCAAGAGCCGGGTCGAAGCCCGGGTCAAGTGCATCTGTGCCCGCTGCCTCGATCCTTTCGCCCTGACTCTTTCCTCCGAGATCCAGGTAAGCATAAAGCCCAAACCCGATCCCCGTCTTGCCCCTCCCGAGGAGATTGAACTCAGCCGGGAGGACCTGGAGAGCGATTTTTATGAGGGGGAGGAGGTCGATTTGAGCCCCCTCGTCCAAGACCAGGTATTATTAACTCTTCCCGCCAAGGTCATCTGCCGGGAGGATTGCCGGGGTTTATGTCAGCGTTGTGGGAAAAACTTGAACCGGGAGACCTGCCAGTGCCCGGGCGCGGAAATCGATCCCCGGCTCGCGTCCTTGAAAAATTTCCGGGTTCATTAACCACGAGGTGAATGCCGTATGCCCAACCCTAAAAGAAGACATTCCAAAACCAGACGGGACAAACGACGGACGCATGATCGCCTGGCGTCTCCCCAGTTTTCCATCTGCCAGACCTGCGGGGAGGTCAAAGCCCCTCACCGGGTCTGCCCCCACTGCGGAAGTTACCGCGGCCGAACGATGATCGAGACCGAAGAAACCTAGGGGAACGCAAGCCGATGAAAATCGCCGTCGACGCCATGGGCGGGGACTTTGCCCCCCAAACGATCGTGGAAGGGGCGGTTCTCGCAGCCCGCGAATTCGGGGTTCCCGTGGTACTGGTGGGAGATCAGGAAGCCGTGCGGAAAGAGATCGCCCGGCACCCGGGCAGTGATTCTCTTCCCCTGACCGTGGTCCATGCTTCCGAGGCGGTGGGCATGGGTGAGTCTCCGCTGACCCCGATCCGCAAGAAAAAGGATTCCTCCATCAAGGTCGCCTATGACCTGGTGAAAAAAGGAGAGGCCGCCGCCCTGTTCAGCGCCGGGAATTCCGGGGCGGTTCTGGCCACGGCGGTTTTTGTGCTGGACAAATTAAAGGGAGTGGACCGTCCCGCCATCGGGACGGTTTTCCCCACGCTGAAAGGCTGGACCCTCCTCCTGGATGCCGGGGCCAATGTGGATTGCAAGGCCTTTCACCTGGTCCAATTCGCCATCATGGGCGAGGCCTTTGCCAAATACATCCTGAAAATCAACAAACCGGCGGTGGGCCTGCTGAGCAACGGGGAAGAAGAGTCCAAAGGGAACGAGCTGATCCGGGAAACGAATGCCATCCTGCGCAAGAGCTCCATCGGGTATATCGGCCCGGTGGAAGGGCGGGATATTTTCAATGGCCGGGCAAACGTGGTCGTCTGCGATGGGTTCGTGGGGAATGCCGCCCTGAAGATCTGCGAGGGGCTGGCCGAGGCCATCGGGTCCATGATCAAGGAAGAGGTCAAGGGCAATTGGATGGCCAAAATGGCCTATCTTCTCGCCCGCGGCGCGGTGAATGATATCAAGAAGAAGCTGGACTATTCCGAATACGGGGGGGCCCCCCTCCTGGGAGTCGACGGTGTGGTGATCATCGGCCACGGCCGTTCTTCGCCCAAGGCCGTCAAAAACGCTATCCGGCTGGCGCACGAGTATGCCCAGATCGGCCTTCCCAAGCTCCTCGTCCAAAGCCTGGAAGAAAACCAGGATCCCCAATCGCAGGGCGGCCTAGCCAGGGTCTGGGGGCAGATCAAAGAAAAGATCAGCAGCTGAAGGGATCGTTCAAAAGACTCCTCTTCGGTTTCCCCTGTCCCGGGAAGGGGGAAAGGGGTCTAATACGCGGAGCAGGATAAGAAACATGATCAGGGCGCGCATCATTTCCACGGGTTCTTACGTTCCTCCCAGAGTTCTGACGAATGCGGAATTAGCAAAGATGGTGGATACGTCCGACGAGTGGATCATCTCCCGCTCCGGAATCCGGGAGCGGAGGATCGTGGAGGGCGACGTGGCCACCTCGGATTTGGCCACCCAGGCGGCCTTGAAGGCTCTGGAGATGGCCGGCATGTCGGCGGAGGAACTCGATTTCATCATCACCGGGACCAACAGCCCGGATATGTTCTTCCCCTGCACCAGCTGTTTCATCCAGTCCAAAATCGGGGCCAAGAAAGCGGCGGGTTTTGATATTCTGGCCGGGTGCACCAGCTTTATCCATACCCTTTCCCTGGCGGATAAGTTCATCAAAGAAAACCCGAAGCGCAAGGTGATGGTGCTGGGGGCCGAGATCATGTCCAAAATAACCGACTGGAAGGACCGGGGCACCTGCGTTCTCTTCGGGGACGGGGCCGGAGCGGTCATCCTGACGGGAGAGGAAGGGGACCGGGGAATCCTTTCGACCCACCTTCATTCCGACGGTTCTCTCTGGGAGCTCCTGTACCTGCCCGGAGGGGGTTCGGCCAATCCTCCTTCCCATGAAACCATCGACCGGAACCTGCACTGCATCAAGATGGCCGGAAACCAGCTTTTCAAGGTAGCCGTCCGGGCGCTGGCCGAGGTGTCCCAGGAGGCTCTGGACTTCAACGGCCTGAAAAGCGGGGATATCGACTTTATGATTCCCCATCAGGCCAACACGCGGATCATCGAAGCGGCGGCCAAAATGATCAACTTTCCGATGGATAAGGTGTACCTCAACATCGAGCGTTTCGGGAACACCTCTTCGGCCACCATTCCCATCGCCCTGGATGAGATGAACCGGTCCGGGAAGCTGAAAACCGGGGACCTGATCCTGATGTGTTCCTTCGGCACCGGAGTCACCTGGGGCGGGGCCGTGATCCGGTGGTGAACGGATTCATGGGACGCAGATCAACGCAGATAAAAAATAGAACCTAAAATCCGTGTTCATCTGCGTCCCATTTTTAGGAGATTAAGGAGAACAACGGCGCATGGATTATTTTCTTACCGAAGATCAAAAATCCATCCGGGACCTGGCCCGGAAGATCGCGGAAGAACAGGTAGTCCCGGTTCGGGCCGAGCTGGACGAGAAAGAGGAATTTCCCTGGGGGCCGCTGAAATACCTGGCCGATGCCGGCCTCTTCGGAATCTACATTCCGGAGGAATACGGAGGGCTGGGGTTCGGGTCCTTTGAAAACTGCCTGGCCATCGAAGAAATCTCCCGGGCCTGCATCGGGGTCTCCGTTTCCTTTGCCGCCTCCGGCCTGGGGTCTTACCCGTTCCTCCTCTTCGGGAGCGAGGAACAGAAGAAAAAATACCTTCCCCCGGTGGCCTCCGGAAAAAAACTGGCCGCCTTCGGGCTGACCGAGGCGGGCGCCGGAAGCGACGCCGGGGGGATTCGAACCACCGCCCGCAAAGAGGGAAATTCCTACCTCCTCAACGGGACCAAGCAGTGGATCACCAACGGCGGAGAGGCCGAAACCTATTCGGTCATCGCCCTTACCGACAAGAGCAAAGGCCCCCGGGGAGCCACCGCCTTCATCGTGGAGAAGGGAATGCCGGGTTTCAACTTCGGAAAGAAAGAAAAGAAACTGGGCATCCGCTGCTCGGCGACCCGGGAGCTGGTTTTCGAGGACTGTCGGGTTCCCAAAGAAAACGTCATCGGGCGCGAAGGGATGGGCTTTATCGTGGCCATGCGCACCCTGGACAAGACCCGTCCGGGAATCGGCGCCCAAGCCGTGGGTCTGGCGCAGGGCGCCTTTGAGGCCGCCGTGACCTACGCCAGGGAACGGCATCAGTTTGAGAAACCGATCATCTCCTTCCAGGCCGTGCAACATATCCTGGCCGACATGGCCGCCCAGATCGAGGCGGCGCGGGCCCTGGTGTATGCCGTGGCCCGTTGGGTGGACACCAACCCCAAGGACATTTCCAAGTATTCGGCCATCTCCAAGCTCTTTCCCACGGATGTGTGCATGAAAGTTACGGTGGACGCGGTCCAGGTCTTCGGCGGCTACGGGTTCATGCGGGATTACCCCGTGGAGAAGATGATGCGGGATGCCAAAATTCTGCAGATCTACGAGGGGACCAATCAGGTCCAGCGCAACGTCATCGGTCAGGCCCTGATCAAGGAGTTAGCCAGCAGATGAAGAAAATGGCCTTCGTGTTTCCCGGGCAGGGCTCCCAGTACGTGGGGATGGGAAAGGATTTCTTCGACCGCTCCCCGGCGGCCCGGCAGGTCTTTGCCGAGGCGAACGAAGCCCTCGGGTACGATATTGCCAAGCTGTGCTTCCAGGGGCCGGAGGAAGAGCTGAAGCTCACGGCCAACACCCAGCCGGCGATTCTTACGACTTCCGTCGCCGTCCTGGGGGTGATGCAGGCGGAAAGGGAGATCCTTCCCGCAGTTGCCGCGGGGCACAGTCTGGGAGAATATGGGGCTCTGGTCGCCGCCGGAGGGCTGCGGTTTGCCGATGCCGTGCGCCTCGTTCACCTGCGCGGGAAGTTCATGCAGGAAGCGGTTCCCGTGGGGATGGGGGCCATGGCGGCGATCATAGGAATGTCCGCGGCCGAAGTGGAATCCCTCTGCCGGGAGGCCGCCGGGGGGGAGATCCTCTCGCCGGCCAACTTCAATTCCCCCGGGCAGATCGCCATTGCCGGGCATGCCACCGCCGTCCAGAGGGCGGTGGATATCGTTTCCCGGCAGGCGGGAAAGCGGGCGGTTCAGCTCCCGGTGAGCGCTCCCTTCCACAGTCCGCTGATGAAGCCGGCGGGCGAGCGGTTGAAAGCCGAGCTGGACAGAGCGGAGGTGGGGGACCTTCATTTCCCCGTGCTTTCCAACGCGAACGCCGATTTTTACCCGGGAAAAGACAGGATTCGGGAACTCCTGGTCAAACAGGTGGACCATCCGGTGCGCTGGGAAGAATGCATGCAGAAACTCCTGGCCACCGGAGCCAATCTGGTCCTGGAGGTGGGCCCGGGAAAGGTTCTCTCCGGCCTGATGCGACGGATCAGCCGGGACGCGAAGATGGCCAACGTGGAAGACGGGGCCAGCTGGGAAAAGGCGCAAGAGCTACTAAAAGATAATTAGTATATGGGACACAGATGAACACAGATAAACACAGATCAACGCAGATCAACGCAGATCAATATTTTATCGAATCTGTGAAAATCCGTGTTCATCTGTGTCCAAATCAAATTTTTTTATTTTTCTTAGCTTGGGCACTCATTCAGGGAGATCTTATGGGGAAACTGGATGGAAAAGTTGCTCTAGTCACTGGTGGCGCCCAGGGGATCGGCAAGGCGATCGCTCTGGCCCTGGCCCGGGAAGGGGCCCAGGTGGCGGTGTCCGATATTAACCTGGAGAAGGCCCGGGAGAC
>JAPLIW010000557.1 GCA_026388915.1 Deltaproteobacteria bacterium | reverse complement strand
CTCCGGCCCGCAGGAGAATCTCCCGATCGGATAAGGGGGTATACATGCCCCGGATGTACTCGGACATGGGAAAATAGGAATGGAGAATGTCCGCCCCGCAATCGATGGCCGCCAGGATGTCATCCCGCCAGCCCTCGTAAGTACCCCGGGTCATCAACTCCTTCTTGCTATCCAGCTTGATCCTGCAAATCTGTTCCGCCTCCAACCTGGCGGCTTTGGACCTCCCGGGAAGGCCCACCTGGATTTGGGGCACCCCCATCCGATCCAGTCGCTTGGCGAGCTCGGTTTTTTCTTCCAAAGAGAACGCCACCCCGGGCGTCTGCTCGCCGTCGCGCATCGTCACATCGCAGAGGATAACTTCTTTCGGCCAGCCCGTACCCAACCCGAGCTCATTGTAGGGACTCACGCGAACATCCATTTTTCCCTCCTGAGTCCGTCGGGGTGGTTTTTTCTCTTCCCCGACTCCCTCCCCGCTGGCGCAGGGTTAGAAAAGGCGGGTTCCACCCCTGGCGCGAATATAAGAAACCACCCTCAGGGAGTCAACCCTAAAATTCATCTCCCGAAGAAATTCCCGTAGAAATTTCTTTCTTGACATTATTTTGAAATGCAGTAAAAATTGCATCGAAAATTTATATTGAAAGAATTTTTTTTCCTTTACGGATGGATTCCGTTCCATGTTGGCCAGCCGAATCCAGAAACATTTCCCTTCCCTGACCGGGCAGCAGAAGAAAATAGCCGGGCAAATCCTCTCCCTGGGCCACGAGGCCGCTTTCTTCACCATTTCCCGGCTGGCCCGTCAGTTCAAAACCAGTGAATCCACCATCGTCCGGTTTGCCCGGGCCCTGGGGTATAAAGGGTATCCGGACATGCAGAAAGACCTGCAGGATGGAATTCGCCAGAAGCTTTCCCCTCCGGAGGCCTTCCAACATTCCATGGCCAAAGTGAAGGAGGCGGACCTCTATTCCAAGATCTTCGAAAAGGATCTTGAAAACCTTACCAAAACAAGGGAGTTAAACAGTAACCAAGCGATCGACCGCGTCGTCCAGGAGATCATCCGGGCTCGGAAGGTAGGGATTACGGGATTCCGATCCTCCCATCCTCTGGCCAATCTCCTTTATCTATTGCTCGGCCAGGTGAGGGAAAATTGCGAGCTGCTGGAGTTTTCCCTGGGCAGTCTGCCCAACCAGATCATCCATTATGGGCCGGAGGACTTGCTCATCGCGATCAGCCTTCCCCGCTATTCCCGCCAGACCTTGGCTTCCCTGCAGTATGCCAAGAAAAACAGATGCCGGACGATCGGGGTGACCGATTCTCCCATCTCCCCCATCGGGCAGATTGCCGATATCGTCCTTCTAGGTGTGAAAAAATCGAATTAGTTCTTTTTCACGTCATTCCGGCGAAAGCCGGAATCCAGTGTTTTCAAGGATTTACGAACTTACTGGACCCCGGTTTTCACCGGGGTGACGGCTGAAAATCAATTTTTTCACACCTTCGGGTTGGAGAGGGGAAGCTTTCTCCGGCCTTCCCAACCCACCGGTGCGACTCGAACCCCCCAGGCCCGCGGGCTCGGCGGTAACTCGAAGGGATAGCCCTTTTCCTCACTGTTCCAGAAAGGAGATGGAAAACATGCGATTCTGGTTTACCGAGGAGCAGGAAAAATTTCGTCAAGGGGTCCGTGATTTTTTACAGGCCGAGCTCAAGGCCGGTACCTTCGTGGCCAAGAGCGGAGGGCTGGCCGAGGGGAGCAATCAAGCCTTCTCCCGGAAGATGGCGGAGAGGGGTTGGATCGGGATGACCTGGCCTAAACAATACGGCGGCCAGGGCCGGACCTATGTGGACAAGGTGATTCTGAACGAAGAGATTTTCAAGGTCCAGGCCCCGGTGGCCTATCATTTTCTGGCCGACCGGCAGATCGGGCCTTCGATCATCCATTTCGGGTCGGAATGGCAGAAAGAGTATTTCCTGCCGCGGTTCGTAAAGGCGGAAGACCACCTGAAATTCTGCCTTCTCTTCAGCGAACCGAACGCCGGGTCGGACCTGGTGAACGTGGCGACTTCCGCCACCAAGGACGGGGACGCCTACCTCATCCGGGGGCAGAAGGTTTGGACCTCGGGAGGCCACCAGTCGGATTACGGCTGGCTCCTGGCCAGGACCTGTTTCGATCCCAAGGTCCCGCGCCACGAGTCCTGTTCCCAGTTCATCCTCGACCTGCGTCTTCCCGGGGTGACCGTTCGGCCCATCATCAACATGGCCGGAAGGCACACCTTTAACGAGGTGTTTTTCGACGATGTGCGGGTGGAAAAACGGTTTATGGTGGGCCCCGAAAATGATGCCTTCAAGCAGATCATGGCGCAGATGGATTACGAGCGCTCGGGGGTCGAGAGGATCCTGCAAAATTACCCGATTTATAGAAAGCTCATGGAGCATGTAAAGCAGATGGACCGGAAAAAGGCGGGCGAAGAATTTTATTCCTGGGTGCGGGATTCCATCGCCCAGCTGGAAACCGAGTTCCAGATCGGGCGGCTCCTCGTCTACTACACGGCCTGGACGATCGACCAGGGGCGAAAACCCTCGAAGGAAGCGGCGCTGGCCAAAGCCTACTGCAACCAGTATGAGCAGCGCTTGAATGACCTGGCCACCCGGATCCTCGGCCCCTCGAGTCTCCTGCGCGAGGGAACTTCCTGGGCCGCCTTCGGCGGGGAACTGGCCGAATGCTATCTCTGGTCGCCCAGCTACACCCTCCAGGGAGGGAGCGTGGAAGTATTGAAGAACATCGTGGCCCAGCGCGGACTCAACATGCCCCGAAAGTAACCTTCTTCAATCTATTTGCGGGAAAGGAGCGCTCAAAATGGAATTCAGCCTGCGGGAAGAAACAAAAATGTTGAAAAGCAACGCCGAGAAATTCATGAAGGAGAAAAGCCCGAGTTCTTTCGTGAAAAATATATTGAAAGAGGAAAAGGGATTTTCCCCGGCCCTCTGGAAAGAAATGGCGGACCTGGGCTGGCTGGGACTCATCCACGGCGAAGCCTACGGGGGGAGCGGGGGAGATTTTTTTGACTTGTTTATCCTCTTCGAGGAGATGGGAAAGGCGGTGCTGCCCAGCCCCTTTTTCTGCAGCGCGGTTTTTGCCGGCCTGCTCATCCAGGGTGCGGGCGATGATCGGCTCAGGAAAGAATACCTGCCGGGGATCCTTCAAGGAAAGAGGATCCTCACGGTGGGCCTGCGGAACGAACAGGGCGTTTATGACTACCCGGACCCGGACCTGGTGGCCCAAGAGACGGGAGAGGGCTCCTACCGGATCAAAGGAACCCGGCTACTTGTTCCCTACGCCCACGTGGCCGACGAAATCCTAGTGTGCGCCAGACTCAGGAAAGGTTCCGGATCTTTCGGTCCCACCCTGTTCAAAACGAAAAACCAGGGGCCTGGGGTCCAGGCGGTCCCGCTCAACACCCTCACGGGAGAAAAGCAATTTGCGGTGACTTACACCGATTTTGCGGCCGCCCCTCAAGATCTTGTTGGATCGCCCGGAAAGGGGGCCGAGTACGTCGAAAAGATCATGCCCCGATTGATTGCCCTCAAATGCGGCGAAATGGTCGGGGGGTTGTCCAAGGTGGTGGATATGACCGTCGATTACGTCAAGCAGCGGGTCCAGTTCGGGAAGCCCCTCGGAGCATTGCAGGTCGTTCAGCATACCTGCGCGGACCTGACCACCTTTCTGGATACCGCGCGGTTGATCGCCTATCAAGCGGCTTCCCTCATCAGCGCCGGCCTCCCCTGCGCCAAGGAAGTGGCCATGGCCAAAGCATGGTGCAGCGACGTCTACAAACGAGGCACCCAGATGGCTCACCAGATGCACGGAGGCATCGGCTTCACCGAGGAGCACGACCTGCACCTTTACTATAAGCATGCCAAGGCCGCCGAACTGGAATTCGGCGATTCCTGGTATCATCGGCAGAAAGTGGCCGAGGAAATGGGTTTGTAAGGGTGGGGGGAACGAAAGGATAAGAGGAACGAGCCTGGAGGATCAAAATCCATTTCCCCGTCCGTTGGCGGGAATCAAGGTTTTGGATTTTACTCACGTCCAGTCGGGCCCCACCTGCACTGCCATGGTTGCGGATTTGGGGGCCGAAGTCATCAAGGTCGAACCTTTCGCCGGGGATCAATTTCGGGAGCCCATGGAGGGGGCTAATTTTTTCAATTTCAACCGGAACAAAAGGGGAATCGCCCTGAACCTGAAAGCCCCGGAGGGAAAAGAGATCGTCCTAAAACTCGCCCGGGCGGCCGATGTCCTCGTGGAGAATTTTTTGCCCGGGTCCATGGAACGGCTGGGCCTGGGATATGAGAGCGTTTCCCGCATCAACCCGAGGATCGTGTACTGCTCGATCTCCGGGTTTGGGCAAAGCGGCCCCTTCCGGGACCGCCCCGCCTATGAGCCCATCCTGCAGGCCATATCGGGCATCATAGATTCCACCGGGGAGCCCGGCCGCCCTCCGGTCCGAATCCGCCCGGCCATGATCGATTATTGCACCGGGGCCAATGCCGCCTTTGCCATCGCCGCCGCCTTATTCGGCCGGGAAAAGACCGGTTGCGGACAAAGGATCGACGTGGCCTTGCTCGACGTGGCCCTCTTTGCCATGGCTCCCTATGTCACCCAGTTCCTGCGGAAGGGGGAGCTTCCCGAACGGGCGGGCTCGGCCCAGCCCTCCGGCGGAGCGATCCAGAACTTCGAAACTCGGGACGGGTTAATCAACGTGGTGGCCGGGACGGATCATATGTTCAAGAACTTCTGCAGGGCTTTAAACCGCGAGGACCTGGGGGGCGATCCCCGCTATGCCACCCGGAAGCTCAGGGCGGAGAAGCGGCTTGAAATCGCCGAGATCCTCAACCGGGAAACGCGGAAATACTCGAGTGCCCAGCTGGAGGCGAAGCTGCTGGCCGCCGACGTGGCCTGCGGAAGCGTCCGCACCATTGGAGACATCGTCCGGGAACCCCATGTGCAGGCCCGGGGCATCCTGGAAGAAGCGGAATACCCCGCCGTGGGGAAAGTCGTCGCTGTCAAAACGCCCTTATTCCTCTCCGGAAAAGCGGCGCCTCTTCGCCAGCGCGCCCCCCTGCTGGGGGAGCATACCGGCGAAGTCCTGAAAGAGCTCGGCTACAGCGATGCGGAGATTGAGAATTTGATCCGGACCGGGGTTGCTCAGCAACCGGCATCGAAATGAGGAGGAGAGATCATGGAACCAAAAGAACTCATCCTGGAGAAGGAGGGCCCCGTTGCCGTCCTGACCTTGAATCGGCCGGATAAGATGAACGCCATCAGCCTGAACATGCGGGTCGATCTCCCCCTCGCCCTCCAGCAAGTCCAAGAGGATGACGACCTTCGCGCCCTGATCATCACCGGAGCGGGACGGGGATTCTGTTCGGGGGCGGATGTGGCCGTTCAGGCGGCCCGCGCCGCAGGGGAGCAGACGCCGGAGAGCCGGAAAACCATCCTCCAACTCACGGGAGCCTTGATCCTGGGTTTTGAAAAGATCAACAAACCGGTCATTGCGGCGGTAAACGGAATCGCGGCCGGAGTGGGATTAACCCTGGCATTGGTCTCCGATATTCGCATCGCTTCGGGCCAGGCGCGCTTCTCCGCCATCTGGGTCAAGCGAGGGTTGATTGCCGACGGGGGAGCCACCCTTCTTTTACCCCTCATCGTGGGCCAGGAGAAAGCACTGGAATTAGCCTTCACCGGGGATATCCTGGATGCCCGGGAAGCGGAGAGAATCGGCCTGGTGAGCAAGGTCGTCCCCCCGGAAGACTTAATGCCCCGGGCCCAAGAGCTGGCCCAAAAAATCGCAGCCAACCCCCCCCTATCCGTAGAATTGGTGAAAAGGGTCATGTTGGAAAAGGTTCGCAACCAGTTGCGGGAGGCTTTGTTCTTTGAGAGCTATGCGCAGGGGGTTTGCCGGACCACGCAGGATCAAAAAGAGGCCGTAAAAGCTTTCATGGAAAAGCGAGAGCCGGTATTTAAAGGGTTGTGATCGGATCCTGACCCCAATCCAAACCAGTCAAGGGTTTAATATTTGAAGGAGGTTTATATTCCATGTCCATGCGGGATATGCTCGCAGAATTAAAGAAAGAACGGGAAAGGATCATCAACCTGGCCAGCCCCAAGGCTTTGGAGCGGCAGCACAGCCGGGGAAAGATGACCGCCCGGGAACGGATTAATTTTTTCTACGACCCGGAGACTTTTGTGGAGCTGGGTCTTTTTGCCAAGCCCCGGATCACCGGGTTCGACATCGATCAGCAGGACATTACCGGCGACGGGGTGATCACCGGGTCCGGGATGGTCGGCGGCCGGCCGGTGTACGCCTACGCCCAGGACTTTACCGTCGCCGGCGGAAGCCAGGGTTCGGTCCACGGGAAAAAGGCGCTCCGGGTGATGAAACAGGCTCTAAAAGCCCGCGTTCCCTGCGTCCATATGATCGATTCGGGGGGGGTCCGGGTACAGGACGCCGTCTCCCGTGACCTGGCCGATTCCTATCAATTGTTTTTCTACTATCACACCGTCTCCTCCGGCGTGATCCCTCAGATCGGCCTCCTGATGGGCCCCTGCGCGGCCGGCGCCGCCTACTCGCCCATCCTGACGGATTTTCTCATCATGGTGAAGGGGACCAGCCACATGTACATCGCCTCCCCCACCCTCATCAAGTCGGTCCAGTTCGTGGAGGTCACCGAGGAGGAGATCGGGGGGCCCAAGATGCATGCCGAGGTGAGCGGCTGCTGCGACCTGCTGGCCGAAAATGACGAAGACTGTCTCCAGAAATGCAAGGATCTCCTGAGTTACCTGCCCTCCCACAATCAGGAGGACTCTCCCATCGTCTCTCTGGGGGATGACCCGAACCGCCGGGACGAAGATCTTCTGGAAATCGTACCCGTGGATTCCAAGAAATGGTTCGATATGCACCGGGTCATCGAGCGGATCGTCGATAAGGGGAGATATTTTGAAATCAAGCCGGATTACGCCAAGAATATGGTCACCTTATTCGCCCGCTTGGACGGGCGGACGGTCGGGATCGTGGCCAATAATCCCAAGCATAAGGCCGGAGCTATCGACATCAATGCGGCGGACAAGGAAGCGCGGTTTATCCGCTTCTGCGACTGCTTCAACATTCCTTTGCTCTTTCTCGTGGATAACCCCGCTTATCTGCCGGGCGTGGACCAGGAGAGGGGGGGCATCATCCGCCACGGGGCGAAGGTGCTCCACGCCATCTCCGAGGCCACCGTTCCCAAGTTCACCGTCTACATCCGCAAAGCCTACGGGGGTGGAAACCCGGCCATGTGCAGCGAGCCCCTCGGCGCGGATCTGCTTCTGGGCTGGCCGACGATGGAGATGGGCCTCATGAACCCCGACGGAGCGGTGGGCATCATCTACCGGAACGAAATCGCGGCCGCCAAAAATCCCGCCGAGGTCCGGGCCCGCAGGCTCGCCGAGTACAAATCGACCTTCGGCCGCTTCCCCTATCACGCGGCCCAGATGCGGTGGGTCGAAGAGATCATCGACCCGCGGGATACGCGCCGCCTCTTGATCCAGGCTCTCAAAACCTTCCAGGCCAAAAAGGACGAGCGCCCCTGGAAGAAGCACGGGAATATTCCCCTGTAATTCACGGAGAGAGGATCGGGGTCAGGAGCGAAATCGGGGCGGCGAAGTATCTCAAGGAAAAAGGGGTTTGGAACGGGAAGAAGTGAGCGCCCGGCCTGGAATCGATACTTCCGGAGGTGAAGGGGATGAAACCGACGACCGAAATCGAGCAAGAACTCGAAGAAGCTTCAAAGGCCGTGGTTGCCCAGGAGGAGGAAAAGAGCACTCGGCGCAGCCTCAAGGGGATTTCCGGCAAGGCCATTTCGGTGATCGCCATCTGTTTTTCCGTCTTCCAGCTGGTGACCGGCTACTTTCCCCTCATCGCCATGTACCAGCGGATCATCCATGTCATCTTCGGGTTCACTCTGATCTTCTTGCTGTTCCCCTTTTCCACCCGGCAGAGAAGGGATCGCTTGAGCTGGGATGGGTTTCTGCTGGTGGGGCTGCTCCTTTACATCAGCTATTACGTGGTGACCCACTTTATCGCCCGGGCCGATCAGGTGGGCTTGGAACCCCCGCTGTTTGAGCTGGTCCTCGGAGGAGTCCTCATCTTCTTAACCCTGGAGGCCAGCCGCCGAACCACGGGGTGGTCCCTGGCGATCTTTTGCGTCGGGTCTCTCCTCTATGCCCGGTTCGGGGAGTGGCTGCCGGACGTTCTTGGCCATCCCGATTATATGGTCGAACGGATCATCAGCGGCCTCTTTATGACCACCGAGGGAATCTACGGAGCCCTGACCGGAATCGCGTCCACTTTTATCTTCCTCTTCGTCCTCTTCGGCACGTTCATGCAGGAGTCGGGAGCCGGGACTTTTTTCTTCGGCCTGGCCTCGAGCCTCTTCGGACATGTCCGCGGAGGGCCGGCCAAAATAGCCGTGGTGGCGAGTTCCCTCTTCGGGATGATCTCCGGCAGCGCCATGGCCAACGTGTCGGCGGTCGGGCAGATCACCATTCCGATGATGAAGAAGGCGGGGTACAAACCGCATTTTGCGGCGGCGGTGGAGTGCGCCTCGGGGGTGGGCGGCCAGTTCATGCCCCCGGTCATGGGAGGTTCGGTCTTCCTCATGATGGAGATTTTGGGAGTCTCCTACGGGGCGATCTGCAAAGCCGCGGTCCTATCGGCCATTCTCTACTACGTGGGTATTTTTTTCATCGTCGATTTTGAGGCGGTGAAACACAATCTCAAAGGGCAGCCCAAGTCCGAGTGTCCGAAATTCAAGCAGGTGTTCAAGGAGGGCTTCCACTTCATTATTCCCCCGGCGGTCCTGGTCTATCTTCTGATCTATGCGAATGTGACCGAGACCCGCGCGGCCTTCTGGGCCATCCTCTCCGTTCCCCTTGCTTCCTTCTTGCGGAAATCGAGCCGGATGAGTCCGCGAAAAATCGTGCGCGCCCTGGAGCGGGGGGCCCTGGGATTTCTCCCCATCGCCGGGGTCGTCGTGGCCTGCAACATCCTCGTGGGCATGATCACGTTGACCGGCCTGGGGTTGCAGATCTCATCCATCCTCATCGAGCTTTCCGGAAATTCCTTGTTCTGGCTCTTATTCCTGACCATGATCGCCTCCCTCATCCTGGGTCTGGGTCTCCCCATCATCGTCTCTTACTTGGTCCTGGCCGTGCTCGTGGCTCCCGCCCTGACGCAGATGGGGGTGGAGCCCCTGGCGGCGCATCTCTTCATCTTCTTCTTCGCCCTCGTCTCCGACCTGACCCCGCCCGTGGCCCCCGGAGCCTTTGTGGCCGCGGGGATCGCCGGAGCGGACATGATGAAAACCGCCTGGATGGCCTGCCGGCTGGGATTGGTGGTCTACATCCTTCCCTACATGTTCGTCTACAATAACGCCCTGCTCCTGAAGGGAGATCTGGGCGAAATCGTCCTCTCGGCGGTCACCGCCTTCATCGGCGTCTATGCCCTGGCTTGCGGAATCCAGGGCTACATGTTCCGCCCCACCAAGCTTTACGAGCGGGTCCTGTTCTTCGTCGCCGCCATCGCTTTGATCAAACCGGGGTGGATATCCGATCTGGTGGGTCTGGGCATCTTCGTGGGCCTTATCCTCCTCCAGAGGCCCACCTTCTTCATCGACCTGGTCAGAAGGTTGAAAAGTCAGGCTCCGGAGATTAAGGGCGGTGTCTAATGGCTGGGGAGGGGACTTTCCAATCCCGAAAGAAGGATTCGAAGGAAAAAAATGTTGCCCAAAGTAGATGGGCCGCCGCCGCTTTTGGGGGCGGCGAAAGAAGTCCCGGGGAAATGAGGCCGAAGAAAATCAGGAAGAAGGAAGGAGGTCGGAAGATGAGAAGGGCCAAAATGGGATTCTTTCTAGGGGTGCTGCTTGGCGCGGGAATTTTGATGGGTGGGGCGGCGATGGGAGAGCCTCCCGAAAACTGGACCTCGGGCATCGCTTATGACCTGATCCCGGCCGCCAAGATCACGAAGGTCAGTTTTTACATGGACAAGACCGAAGCCGGGCCGATGCTGACCTACGAAGTGGGGATCCAGAATGTTTCCGAAAAGGCGACCCGATTCAAACTGACCATCTATCCCCTCGAAGGGGACCCGGTGGCCGGTTTCTATCCCCTCACGGAAAGGAAAGGGAAACCCCTGGCCCTGGAGCCCAAGGAGGTCATGGTTCTGAAGTGGCCGGTCTTCAGCCAGGAGATGCCCAAGGGCTTCGCCCTGGTCGTCAGGGATGTGGAAGAGTAAGATATCCTGGAGCACGGAACATTTTATCCTTAGGAGGTGAACATGATTGGGGCGAATTTTTTTAGATGGGCCATAGCCTTGATGCTAGGTTTTATCTTGACCCTGCCGATCGAGGGAGCCGCTGCGCAAAGAAAATACTTGTCGCTGGGAACCGGGAATCCGGGGGGAACTTTCTATTTCATCGGGGCCGGGTTTGCCAACCTCTTCAACAAATACGTGCCCGAAGTTCGGGTGATCGCCGAATCCACCGCCGCCTCGGAGGAAAACTTCCACTATGTGATACGAAAAAAGATGGACATGGGGCTCATCTCCATCCATGTGATCGAACCGGCGCTGGAGAAAAAAATGGACCTGAGCGGGGTGCGCCTGGTGTCCCTGGGGCACACCAGCGACCGACACTGGTTCGTCCGCAAGGATTCCTCCATCAAGAGCATCGCTGATTTCAGGGGCAAGAGAGTTGCCCTGGGATCGCCCGGAAGCGGGACCCTGGTTTCTTCGAAAATGGAACTGGGGGCGGCCGGCAAGCTGGGCCTCGAGGATTTTAAACCCGCCTATCTTTCCTTCACCGAGTCCATCACCGCCATCAAGGATGGCACCGTGGATGTGGGGGTCATCTCCGCCGGCTATCCCGTGGCCAGCCTCCTGGACCTGGCCCGGACGGTTCCCCTCCGCTTGATTCCGTACACCGACCAGGAAATGAAGGCGATCATGGACGCTTACCCGTTTTACGTAAGGGTAATTATTCCGGCAGGGACCTATCAGGGGGTCGACACGGATACCCTGACGCGGGGGATCGTCACGGCCATCTTCTGCCGCCAGGAAATGAGCGAGGATCTGGTCTATAAATTGATGAAGGCCCTCTACGACCATTCGAAGGAGAAGGACGCGATTCATCCCCAGGCCAGGCAGTGGAACCTGGAGAATATGTTTCGGGGCGCGGACTACACGACCAAATATATCCCCTTCCACACGGGGGCGGTCAAATACTTGAAAGAAAAGGGCGTTTGGAAGGAGACGAAATAGTTAGAATTCAGAACCCAGGAGTTAGAATTCAGAAGAAAAAAGATTGACTTCGCAAGGTGCAAGTCGTGACCCCTTGCGCCCCCGCGCTTTGCACCTTACGGTGTCAGGCGAAAGGAGAGGATCATGCCTTTTGAAACCCTGTTGCTCGAAAAAAAAGAGGGAATCGGCCTTTTGACCATGAACCGGCCGGACCGGATGAATGCCTTCAATCAACAGATGGAGGCGGAGTTCGTTCAAGTGCTCCAGGAAGCGGACCAGGATGACGAGGTCCGGGTTCTGGTGGTCACCGGCGCGGGCAAATCCTTCTGTGCCGGCGCCGACGTGGGGAGAATGTCCGCGGAGGAGAGGGAGAGAAAGCCCAAGGGCGCAGAGGAGTTTCGTCGCGGCTTCCGCAGCGTTCAGGGAATCATCCTGGGGCTCCAGCGTCTGGAAAAGCCCACCATCGCCATGGTCAACGGGGCCGCTGTGGGCGGGGGGTTTGACCTGGCGTGCGCCTGCGACCTTCGGGTCGGTTCCGAGAATGCCCGTTTCATGGTGGCCTTCACCCGTATCGGCTTATTCCCGGGCTGGGGGGGAACTTGGCTCTATCCGCGGATCATCGGTATCCCCAAGGCTGCCGAAATGCTCTTCACCGGGGACTTCATGGAAGCGAAGGAGGCCGAGCGGCTCGGCCTGCTGAACAAACTGGTCCCCGCCGCCGACCTGGAGAAGGAGACGATGGACCTCGCCCGGCGCATCGCCAATGGCCCGCCCATGCCTGTGAAACCATCACCCTCACTTCCGAAGACCACAAGGAGGGGGTGGCCGCCTTCCGGGAAAAAAGGAAGCCCCAATATAAAGGAAGATAATTAAGATTTCAGATGTAACCTAAACGTTGCCTAAAAATCGCCCGCAAAAAGCCCCCTCACCACGCCCTCTCCCTCGAAATCCGGGGGAGAGGAGAAGGGTGATGGGGAGACTTTTCAAGCTCCATTGACCTGCAAGCCCAGGGATATCCATCCATCAGGAGGTTAAGGAAAGACCCATGAATGTCTCTAACGCCAAGCTCGATGTTCTTTTACATCCCAACAGTGTGGCCGTCTTAGGGGCTTCCCAGGATACCACCAAGCTCGTGGGGAAACCCATTGCCTTTCTTCTCCAGCATAAGTACGGGGGGAAGATCTAC